>CAKAOY010000025.1 GCA_916710115.1 uncultured Bergeyella sp. | reverse complement strand
TTTAACACAAATAACGACGCTTACAGATAGATTGAATTATTGTTCGGCACCGATTAATAATTTTGGTTGGCATATGACAGCTGAAAAATTATTGGGTATTGAGGTTCCTAAACGAGTTGATTATTTGAGAGTTATCCTTATGGAATTGGCTCGTATTGGAGATCATTTGATTTGTAATGGTGTGACAGGGATGGACTCAGGGGCAATCACTGGACTTACATATATGTTCCAAGATAGAGAGCGTATCTATAATATGTACGAGCAAATTTGTGGAGCAAGAATGACAACCAATATGGGGCGTATAGGTGGTTTTGAGAGAGATATAAATGATAAATTCCGAGAATATTTGGAGGAATTTATTAAAAATTTTCCGAAAAGATATGGAGAATTCTGTTCTCTATTAGAGAGAAACAGAATCTTTATGGATAGAACAATAGATGTTGGAAAAATCTCTGCTGAAAGAGCGTTGAGCTACGGATTCACAGGACCTAATCTTCGTGCCACAGGAGTGGATTATGATGTCCGTGTAGCAAGTCCATATTCTTCATACGAAGATTTTGATTTTATTATACCAGTGGGGACTTCGGGGGATACCTATGATAGATTTATGGTTCGTCAGCAAGAAGTCTGGGAGTCCTTGAAAATTATAGAACAAGCCTATAAGAATCTTCCTGATGGAGATTTCCACGCTGATGCTCCAGAGTTCTATTTACCAAATAAAGCGGATGTTTATAGCAAAATGGAGTCTCTCATTTGGCATTTCAAAATCGTGATGGGAGAAACTAATATCCCTGTGGGAGAGGTATATAACTGCGTAGAAGGGGGTAATGGAGAACTTGGGTTTTACTTAGTGAGCGATGGAGGAAGAAGTCCTTATAGACTGCATTTCAGAAGACCATGTTTTATCTATTATCAGGCCTATCCAGAGATGATTACAGGCTCTGTTATTTCTGATGCTATTGTTACGATGTGTTCAATGAATATTATTGCAGGAGAACTTGACGCTTAATTTTTAAAGAAAAAGATTGAATCTTTGATAAAATAAATTCTAATTCAATAGATGATTAAAATCTATTGTTTAAATTAAAAAAAGATGAGTGAAACGACCATAACTTTCAAACCTGAAGTCTTAGATAAGGTAAATAAAATTATAGCAAGATATCCTGAGGGGCGCCAAAAATCAGCATTAATACCAATTTTGCATATTGCTCAAAAGGAATTTGGTGGCTGGCTTGATGTCCCAGTGATGGATTATATTGCAAAGCTATTGTCCATCCGAAATATAGAGGTTTATGAAGTGGCAACTTTCTATACAATGTTCAATATGAAGCCCGTAGGGAAATATGTACTTGAAGTATGTAGAACAGGACCTTGTATGACTAGAGGTAGCGAAAAAATATTAGACCATATTCGTAAAAAATTGAATATAAAAGATGGAGAGACTACGGAAGATGGACTTTTTACCCTAAAACCTGCTGAATGTCTCGGAGCTTGTGGGTATGCTCCAATGATGCAATTAGGGAAATTTTATCATGAAAATCTTACTATTGAAAAAGTGGATGAAATCCTTGACTTATGCAGAGAAGGTGCAATAGATTTAGGATAATTCATATTATAGAGATGAGATTATATTCATCTTAATGACGAATGTTATTGAATATTAAATAATTTAATGTAGATTATATAAAATAATTTACGAAACGAATAAAAAGATAATGAGTAAAAAACTTTTACTTAAAGATGCTCACATAGAAGGTATCCGATATTTTGATGTTTATAGAAAACAAGGAGGCTACCAAGCAGCAGAAAAGGCTCTACAAATGACTCCCGAACAAGTCTTAGAAGAGGTGAAAGCTTCTGGACTTCGTGGACGTGGTGGAGCAGGGTTCCCTACGGGAATGAAATGGTCTTTCTTAGCAAAACCAGAAGGTATTCCAAGACACCTTATCGTCAATGCTGACGAATCCGAGCCTGGAACTTTTAAAGATAGATATTTAATGGAATATATCCCCCATATCTTGATAGAAGGGATTATTATAGCCTCATATTGTTTAGGTTCAAATACTTCTTTTATCTATATTAGAGGAGAATATTCTTGGATACCTGATATTTTGGAACACGCAATTGAAGAGGCTAAAAAAAATGGATTCTTAGGAAAAAATATCTTAGGAACAGGTTTTGACTTGGAAATTTATGTACAAAGAGGTGCTGGTGCCTATGTATGTGGTGAAGAAACAGCCTTAATAGAGTCTCTTGAAGGAAAAAGAGGAAATCCAAGATTAAAACCACCATTCCCAGCAGTAAAGGGACTTTGGGAAAGACCTACCGTGGTGAATAATGTAGAATCTATCTCTGCCGTAGTGCCTATTATCAATATGACAGGTGCTGAATATGCGAAAATTGGAGTTGGGCGTTCTACGGGAACGAAATTGATTTCGGCTTGTGGAAATATCAATAAACCAGGTGTTTATGAAATTGATATGACCATCACGGTAGAAGAATTTATTTACTCTGATGAGTATTGTGGTGGCATTCCTAATGGAAAAAGATTGAAGGCTTGTATTCCTGGAGGAAGTTCTGTGCCAATCTTACCTGCCAACTTATTATTGAAAACAATCAATGGAGAACCGAGATATATGAATTACGAATCCCTATCAGATGGAGGTTTTGCTACAGGAACTATGATGGGGTCGGGAGGATTTATCGTATTAGATGAGGACCAATCTATTGTAGAACATACAATGACCTTGGCAAGGTTTTATAATCACGAAAGTTGTGGGCAATGTACTCCGTGCCGTGAAGGAACTGGCTGGATGTATAGAATCTTGAAAAAAATTGTGAATGGACAAGGAACAATGCAAGACATTGATTTACTTTGGGATATACAACGAAAAATAGAAGGTAATACAATTTGCCCGCTCGGAGATGCAGCTGCTTGGCCTGTGGCAGCAGCAATTAGACATTTCAGAGATGAGTTTGAGTATTATGTTCAAAATCCTGAATTGGCAAAAACAACACCTTTTGGGTTGAGACACTATGCAGACCCAATCCCAGTACCAGAATCTAAAAATTAAATATCAAATTATAAAATTATAATAAAATGAAAAAGTTATATATCAGTGTATTGGCATTCGTTTTAGGAGTTAGTACAATTTCAGCACAAGAAGAAATTTGTCATCATCAAGCAAAAGGACATTGCAGCGAAAATCAACAGAAGGAAAGTCCATATAGAAAAGGAGCAGTATTATTATTTTGGGGGTGGAATAGAGCTTTATATAGCAAATCAGATATTAGATTCAAAGGTGCTGATTATGATTTTACACTATATAATGTAGTTGCAAAAGATAGACCTACTGAATTGAGTTTCAATGATTATTTACACCCAGGGAGGGTGACAATACCACAGACTAATGCTAGAATTGCTTATTTCGTGAAAGATAATGTAGCCGTAGTTTTGGGATTAGACCACATGAAATATGTGATGAAACAAGACCAAAAAGTTGATTTTTCAGGGAATGTTTCAGATCCATTATATTCTCAAATGATTCAAAATAAACAAGTTGATTTATCAGATGAAAAATTTTTAACTTTTGAGCATACCGATGGCCTTAATTATGTGAATATTGGTGTTGAGAAGTTTAATAATATCTACAATAAGAAAAATTTTGATATTTCTTGGTCTTATGGAGCAGGGGCAGGAGTTCTTTATCCGAAATCTAATATTAAATTGTTTGGTAACGAGCGAAGCGACAGATTCCATACCGCAGGATTTGGAGTTGATGCAAGAACGAGTATTAATTTCACATTTTGGAAACATGTAATGGTGAGATTAGAGGGTAAATATGGTTATATAAATATGTCAGATATTAAAACAACCCTTAATAATAAGCCAGATAAAGCTCAGCAAGATTTCGTTTTTGGACAACTTAATCTCGGGGTTGGATATATTTTCCAAACAAAAAAAACAAAAATAGATTTATAGTAATTACTATAAAATAGCAATGTTTTTTATCATAATTTTAATAAAAAGGCAAAAATGCTTATTTGCCTATCGTAATAATACGAAAATATGAGCGAAGAAATAAAATTGTTTAAAGTAACCATTGACGGGCAAACTACAGAAGTATTGCCAGGTACAACCATCATTGAAGCTGCAAGAAAAATTGGTGGAAAATCGGTACCACCAGCAATGTGTTATTATAGCAAATTGGAGCAAAGCGGTGGCCGTTGTAGAACTTGTTTGGTAGAGGTATCTAAAGGTTCTGAGGCTGACCCAAGACCAATGCCGAAATTAGTAGCAAGCTGTCGAACAACTGTAATGGACGGAATGGAAGTGAAAAACCTTACCTCTGAGAGAACTCAAGTGGCTCGTAAGGCGGTTACTGAATTTATGTTGATTAACCATCCATTAGATTGCCCCGTTTGTGACCAAGCTGGAGAGTGCCATTTACAGGACCTTAGCTACGAACACGGACTATCTGATAGCCGATTTGAGTTTGAAAAGACAACATTCGATGCTGAAGATATAGGGCCAAATATTAAGCTTAATATGAATCGATGCATTTTATGTGCAAGATGCGTATTATTGGCAAATCAACTAACAGAGGGTAGAGACCACGGAATATTGTTCAGAGGAGAGCACGCTGAAATAGGAACTTATCTAAATAAAGCCTTAGATAATGATTTCATTGGAAATGTGATAGATGTATGCCCTGTTGGAGCTCTTACTGATAGAACTGCCCGTTTTTCTAGTCGTGTATGGTTCACAAAACCAATGAATGCCACTTGTAAATGTGATAAATGTAGCGGTAAGGCTGTAGTATGGTTAAAAGGGGATGAGATAGTGAGAGTTACAGGTAGAAAAGATACTTACGGAGAGGTAGAAGAATTTATTTGCGATGAGTGCCGTTTCCATAAAAAAGACCTTAAATATTGGAATATAGAGGAACCACGCCATATAGAAAGACACTCTGTGATATCACTCAACCACTATGAAACACCTCAACCAAAAGAGCAGGTTAATCTCTGGAATAGATTTCAACAGAAGAAGATTGAAAAACAAAAAATAGAGGATAAGTAGTTGATATATTAATATTTAACCATAAATATCAAAATTAATAAAAGTGGATTTAATAACATTTAAAATTATATTGGTAGTTGCATTATTCCTCTTGGCTCTTTCTGTGGCAGCCTATTCTACTTGGGCAGAGAGAAAGGTAGCAGCAATAATGCAAGATAGAATCGGGCCAAACAAGGCTGGACCTTTTGGATTGTTACAACCTCTTGCCGATGGTGGGAAATTTTTCTTTAAAGAAGATTTTACTCCTGATAATGCCGAGAGATTTTTATTCGTATTGGGACCATCTATAGTGATGTTTTTATCATTACTCACAGGAGCTGTGATTCCTTGGGGAAAATCGTTAAATATCGCAGGGCAATCATTCGATTTACAAGTTGCAAATATAGACATAGGGGTATTGTATATAATGGGGCTAGCCTCAATTTCAGTCTATGGAATGATGATTGGGGGATGGGCATCAAATAACAAATATTCTTTAATCGGTGCTATTCGTGCAAGTTCTCAGATGATTTCTTACGAGTTAGCAATGGGACTATCTCTTTTAGCTGTGATTATGACAAGTGGTTCGCTTGATTTAGGTAAAATTGCTTCTGATCAATCCACAGGAAAATTATGGAGCCTATTTGAGATAGATGGTATGAATTGGAATATTTTTTACCAACCAGTGGCATTTATAATATTCTTAATTGCGGCTTTGGCAGAGACTAATAGACACCCATTTGACCTTCCTGAATGTGAGTCCGAGTTGGTTACGGGATATTCTACCGAATATTCATCAATGAAATTAGGTCTTTATCTTTTTGGAGAGTATGTTAATATGTTCATATCCAATGCTCTGATAGTTACATTGTTTTTTGGAGGGTATAACTATCCAGGTATTAATTGGGTTGGCGAAAATTTCGGTGAAAATATTGCAGGTATTCTGAGTATTGTGGCGTTCCTTATGAAGGTATTCTTTGGCATATTCTTATTTATGTGGATTCGTTGGACGATACCAAGATTTAGATATGACCAATTGATGCATTTAGGTTGGAAGAAATTGATACCATTTGCACTAATTAACTTATTAATTACAGGTGCAGTAGTTTTGGCATTTGCTAATTAATCTTAAAAATCAATCATTACTCATTGTGGTAAAAAGACTTATATTATGAAATTAACAAATAGAGGAAAAGTTGTTTCTAATAAAAAAATGACATTTGCTGAAAGTATTTATTTCCCATCAATTATTCAAGGTATGGGTATTACATTGAAGCATATGTTTAAGAAAAATGGCTCGGTTTCTTATCCTGATGAAGAGAAGCCAAGAGCAAAAGTTTGGAGGGGGCGCCATGTCTTAAAAAGAGACGATGAAGGGCGTGAGAGATGTACTGCCTGTGGGCTATGTGCCGTTGCCTGTCCAGCAGAAGCTATTACGATGACTGCTGGTGAGAGAACGAAAGATGAAAAACACTTATATAGAGAGGAAAAATATGCCTCAACCTATGAAATTAATATGTTGAGATGTATATTCTGCGGTCTCTGTGAGGAGGCTTGTCCAAAATCGGCTATTTATCTTACAGATAGATTGGTAGATACAGATGTATCAAGAGCATCTTTTGTTTATGATAAAAATAAGTTGTTGGAGACAATGGATAATCGTATTGATGTGTCTGAAAGACAATCTGAAAGACAGAAAAACTTTTTAAAACTGAAAAAGTAATGGAACAGGTTCTTTTTTATTTAGTTTCGGGGATAGCATTGCTTAGTGCGGGGTATTTTGTATTTGCCAAAAATCCATTGTACTCAATTCTATCATTAGTAGTTACATTCTTCTCTATTGCAGGGCTTTATGTATTATTGAATGCACAGTTTTTAGGTATTATACAAGTTATAGTATATGCAGGAGCTATTATGGTTTTGTTCCTATATATACTGATGATGCTCAATTTAGAGAAAGGTAATGAGAGCAAAAAACAAAGTATCAATAAGATAGCAGGAATATCAGCAGGAGGGATTTTGCTTATTGGTATGCTTGGTGCTTATAAAGGGTTTAATTATGGTCTTGTGGTAGGTAAAGATGTAGCAGGTGATGTTGGACTCACTAAAAACTTAGGAAAATTATTGTTTAATGATTATGTACTTCCTTTTGAGCTTGCTTCTATTTTGATTTTGGCAGGTATTGTGGGGGCTGTACTTATTGGTAAAAAAGATTTATAGAATCGTATGGATAATGTGAATACATTTGTGCAGAGCGTTCCATTAGAGAATTTTATTGTTCTTAGTTCGATGTTATTCTGTTTGGGAGTGCTTGGAGTGTTGCTAAGAAAAAATGCTATCGTTATTTTAGGCTGTGTAGAGTTGATGCTTAATTCTGTAAATCTGTTACTTGCAGCATTTTCTACTTATAAAGGTAATGGTGATGGTCAAATTTTGGTATTTTTCATAATGGTGGTGGCAGCGGCAGAGGTTGCCGTGGGATTGGCAATTATTGCAATGATATATAGGAATACCAAGTCAGTAGATGTGAGTATATTTAATAAATTAAAAGGATAAAGTCAGTATGGAAAGTTTAATTTATGCAATTGTACTTTTACCGCTTATTGGTTTCCTCACGAATGGTTTATTGGGGAAGTTTCTCCCTAAAAAAGTAGTAGGAGGGTTTGCGACGGCGGTAGTTTTCGTAGCATTTTGTATAGCAGTAAATTTATTTTGCCAATTTAAGATAGATTCTAATCCTATCATCGTAAAGGCTTTTGAATGGTTTAGAGTGAATGGTATGTCTGTGGATTTTGGTTTCCAAATAGATCAATTATCTCTGATGATGGTAATGATAATCACAGGTATAGGTTCATTAATTCATTTGTATTCAGTGGGATATATGAGTCATGACAAAGGTTTTTATAAGTTTTTCACTTATCTAAATCTTTTCGTATTCTCAATGTTACTATTGGTAATGGGAAGTAATTATCTTATTCTTTTCATCGGTTGGGAAGGGGTAGGTGTTTGCTCATATTTACTTATCGGATTTTGGTTCCAAAATTGGGAATATGGAAAGGCTGCAAGAAAAGCCTTTATAATGAATAGAATAGGAGACTTAGGATTGTTGATAGGCATCTTCTTAATTGCTCAGCAGAGTAATTCTTTAGATTATGTTTCTGTTGCTACAAATTCTCAAAATATAGATCCTAAGATTACAATTTTTATTACTTTAAGTTTGTTCATAGGTGCGGTCGGTAAGTCAGCGCAGATGCCACTATATACTTGGCTTCCAGATGCAATGGCAGGACCAACACCCGTTTCGGCATTGATACATGCGGCGACGATGGTTACAGCAGGGATTTATTTAATAGTGAGAACTAATTTCTTATATCATAGTGCTCCTGAGACTCTTAATGTTATCTTGGTTGTAGCTCTTATTACAGCAGGTTCGGCGGCATTTATGGCTCTTAGACAGAATGATATAAAGAAAGTTTTGGCCTATTCAACAGTGTCTCAACTTGGTTTTATGTTCGTAGCATTGGGACTTGGAGCCTATACTACGGCAATGTTCCATTTGATGACACATGCATTTTTTAAGGCATTATTGTTCTTAGGTTCAGGGTCGGTAATCCACGCTATGAGTGGAGAGCAAGATATGAGATTTATGGGAGGATTGAAAAAATATATTCCTATTACTCATTGTACTTTTCTTATTGGAACATTGGCAATTTCAGGTATGCCATTATTATCTGGTATGATTTCCAAAGATGAGATTTTAATAACAGCTTATGCTAAATCACCGATATATTGGGTAATACTTTTCGTAATTGCAGCAATGACCGCAACGTATATGTTCCGTATGTATTATTTGACATTCCACGGAGAATTTAGAGGGACAGAGGAACAGAAGCACCATCTCCACGAGAGCCCAATTAATATGACAATTCCGTTAATCATTCTATCGATTCTTTCATTGCAGGGTGGTTTCTTAAACTTGCCTCACTTCATAGGACATGGGCATTTTCAGTTCTTGGCTAAATGGTTAGATAAAATAATCGTGTACAAAACAGAAACAGCCGAGGTATCTTTTAATATAGAAATGGTTTTGTTATCACTTACGATACTAATGTTCTTTGCTGTATGGTTCTTCGTTAAAAATACCTATGTTAATAAAGGCAAATTGCCATTGGCTGAATATATAGGCTGGGAAAAATTATCAGCAAATAAATTATATATTGATGAGATTTATAATGCCGTTTTTGTAAAATCAGTGGAAGGTTTAGGTAGATTTTTCAAAGTTGTTGATAAGAAAGTTGTCGATAATGCAGTAGAATTAATTGGTTGTACTACTGAAGAATCAGGAAAAACGATGAAGAAAATTCAAAATGGAAATGTGGAGAATTATGTTCTCATTATGGCATTGGCAGTAGGGGTTATTATATTAATTGTTAATTTCATTTAGTGCTAATGGAGTGTTCCAATGGCAAATAAATCATTAAATAAAAAAGTTTAATAATGTATCAATTATTGGCATTACTACTAATACCTCTCATAGGTTCGGGATTAGTTTTTGCATTCAGAAATCAGAGTAGTAAGTATCTATCCTTAGGGGTAGCAGTAGTTCAGTTGTTGCTCACGATTTGTATCTTATCGGGGTTTGATACTACTCCTACGATAGATTCGGCATTGCAATACGAAATTAATTATCCGTGGTTGGATATTATCAAGAGTAGAATACATTTTGGGATAGATGGTATGTCTATGCTGATGGTGTTACTTACGAATATCTTGATACCACTTATTATTTTATCATCTTTTAATGGGGCAAAATCCTACAAAAACTCATTTTATGCACTTATATTATTGATGCAATTTGGTTTGGTAGGAGTATTTACAGCATTAGATGGTTTGATTTTTTATATTTTTTGGGAAATTACCTTAATACCTATTTGGTTTATAGCAGGGATATGGGGGCAAGAGAATAAGAATCCACAATTTACAACTAAGTTTTTCGTATATACTTTTGTAGGTTCTTTATTTATGTTGGTGGGATTAGTTTATGTATATGCCCTACCTACTACGGAGTCCTTTGCACTTGTTGATTTATATAATGCAAAACTCACATTAGAGCAACAGACATTGGTGTTTTGGTTTATTTTCTTTGCTTTTGCAGTAAAGTTACCAGTATTTCCATTTCATACTTGGCAAGCAGATACATATACCTATTCTCCGACTCAGGGGTCAATGCTCTTATCGGGGATTATGCTTAAAATGGCAATTTTTGGATTGTTGAGATATTTATTACCAATTACTCCATTAGCTATCGGTGGTACTTCAGGTTATATTGTTTTGATATTAGCAGTTGTGGGGGTTCTTTATGGAGCTTTGATTGCTATTGTACAGAACGATAGCAAGAGGATTATTGCATTTTCTTCCTTATCACATATTGGTTTGGTTGTAGCAGGTGTTTTTGCATCGGCAATGCTTACTATAAATAAAGGTAATTTGGTTTCTGAGGGAGGAGAAGGAGCGTTGGTGATGGCGTTTGCCCACGGAATTAATGTTGTTGGTTTATTCTATTGTAGTGATATTCTATATAAAAGATTCAAAACGAGAGATATAAATCAAATGGGAGGCTTAGCAAGGGTGGCTCCTAAGTTTGCGGTGTTGTTTATGCTTGTAATGTTTGGTTCATTGGGAGTTCCACTTACGAATGGATTCATAGGTGAATTTATTCTGATTAAATCGGTGTTTGATTATAGTTCTGTATTT
>CAKAOY010000024.1 GCA_916710115.1 uncultured Bergeyella sp. | reverse complement strand
TTCGTGAATATTGTAGGCAAGCCAAATGCTGGGAAATCTACACTATTGAATGAACTAATGGGAGAGAAATTGGCAATTGTAACCCAAAAAGCACAAACTACACGACACAGAATTTTTGGAATTTATAATGAAGACGATTTGCAAATTGTATTCTCGGATACGCCAGGTGTGCTCGACCCAAAATACGAATTACAAGAAAAAATGATGGATTTTGTGAAGGATTCTTTGCAAGATGCTGATGTGTTTTTGTTTATTGTAGATGTTACTGACGAGAGCCAACCATCAGAATTTTTAATAGAAAAATTAAATAAAATACCTGTGCCGGTTCTTTTGCTCTTAAATAAAGTTGATAAAACTAATCAGCATAAGTTAGAAAAATTAGTAGAAGAGTGGCATCAAAGAATACCTAAGGCTGAAATTTTACCTATTTCAGCTCTTAATTCATTCAATACAGAAATTATTTTACCAAAAATAAAGTCTCTATTGCCGGAGAATCCGCCATATTATGATAAAGACCAATTCACGGACAGACCAGAGCGTTTTTTTGTGAATGAAACGATTCGTGAGAAAATTTTGCTAAATTACGAAAAGGAAATTCCATATTCTGTGGAAGTTGTTACGGAGCAGTTTAAGGATAAGGAGCATATTTTGTTCATAGACTCAATCATTTATGTAGAGCGAGATACTCAAAAAGGAATTATTATTGGGCATAAGGGGGAGGCTATTAAAAAGGTAGGTACAGAGGCTCGCATTGATTTAGAAAAGTTTTTCGGAAAGAAAATCCACCTCAATATATTTGTAAAGGTGAAGAAAGATTGGCGAAAAAACGAAAAAGATTTGAAAAATTTTGGTTATCGTTAGACCTAAATAAAACTATCTCTGCATCAGGGATAGTTTTATTTTGTTTTTAACCAAAGTTTAACATATAAGTAATTCAATTTTAACAGATAAAACAATTAACTTTGCCCTTATAAAAACGATGAAAAAGATAGTTTTTTTTATATTTTTTTTATTTAATATAGTAGTTGTTTCTGCTCAGAAAGACTACAAAGCCCTCATCTACGAAGGAAATAGAGCCTTTGGAAATGGAGATTATGCCGGTGCATCGTCTAAATTTTTAAAGGCATCTAAGGGCAAAGATAAAGATTTCACAGCCATATACAATCTCGCAAATTCTCTATACAAGGACAAAAAATATAACCAAGCAATATCAGAATATCAGAAGGTGGGTGAGCTGGCAAAAACATCTGCCGATAAGGTGGCGAGTTTGTATAATCTCGGAAATGCCTATATGCAGTCGGGAAATAATCAAAAGGCAGCAGAAGTTTTCAAAAAGGCATTGAAATTGGCGCCAGAAAATGAGAAAATTCGTAAAAATTACGAAATATCTAAACGAAAACAAGAGGATAACCAACACCAAAATTCTACTCAGCAAAAAAACGAAAATAGAAATAATAACCCAAAAGATAACAACCAAGACTCAAAGGAAAAAGACGAAAAACAAGGTAAAAACTCCAATGGAAATGAAAATAGCACGCAGCAAGGCAAAAATAATGGAGAAATACCCCAACAAAAAAATGATAATTCTGAGAGTAAGTTACCTAAAGATATAGAAAATGCCCTACTCAACCAAATAAAAGAGAAGGAGCAGGAAACGACAAGAAGAATTTTAAATAAAAATTCTGTCTCCGTACCGCGAAGCAGAGAGAAAGATTGGTAATGTTTTGTAAAGTATCTCATATATGTTGTGTTTTGGCATCTGTAATTATTTACGGACAGGTTCGTATTGAGCTTAAAACAGATAAAAAGGAATACAATATTAAGGATTATGTAACTGTTACTATAACTCTGGAAATTAAAGGAGAAGACTACGAACAACAATCACCAATACAGCTCCCAGATTTTTCTAAATTTTATGAGAAAGGAGCAGGTTCCGATAAAAGTACTATAATAAACCCATCAACAAATATAATAACTACTCAGTTGGTTTATCAAGCTGTTTTTCAGCCAAAGCAGTCAGGAAATCTGAAAATAGGTTCGGCATTAGTTCGAGTAAATGGAAGAATCTATAAAACTGAGCCTTTTGATATTTTCGTGTCTGAGGACTTTAAAAATACAATTGCTAAAAATACAGATATTTCTTTTGTTTGGGAATTGGAGCAAAAGGAAGTTTTTATAAATCAGCCTACTTTATTGATTCTTCGTGCTTATGCCAAGGACTTTAATAATCTAAGAAAAATAGGAAAAATAATACTTCCTAAGCAGAAAAATCTACAATTTGAGCAGGTGAATGGTATCCGTTCGGATATAGAAATAACAGAAAATAACTACTTGTCTCAAGTAGTGGCTAACTATGTTGTATATCCCAAGGAGGCAGGAAAATTGAATATTAACCCATCAGTTATTGAAATTAATGAATCAAATAAAGTAGATAAGGTTCGGACTAATCAGTTAATTATTAATGTAAAAGATTTGCCAGATAGACTGCCTACCAATTTTAGAAACGCCATAGGGGAATTTGATATTAAACTGAAAAAAGGTGATAGTTTTACGAATTATCAAATAGGAAAACCGATTAATATTGTGTTGGAATTAAATGGTAGAGGAAATTTGTCTAAGAATATTTTACCAAAAATAAAAGATAGCCAGGAATATAGTGTTTTTTCTTCAAAAATAATAGAAAATATTCGAAATGTAGGAAATGATTTTTTAGGAACTATTCAGGCTGATTATGTGATAATTCCTAAAAAAACGGGTGTTATAAATATTTGTACCGACAAATTTTCATTTTTTAATCCTAAAACTGAATGCTATCAAGAGATAGAACCTAAGAACTTAGAATTTAATGTACTTACCGAAGAGCAAGTAGAGAAGTCTGCATTAGAGGAGGTTGGAGATATGGTAGGTGATATTATAAAACCTTCAAAATCAGAAGTTAATCGTAAGGAGGTGCCGAGGAAAAAAGCACAACATTTTGATTATTATTTATTTGGAGTTTCCATTTTGGGAATTTTGGGATTGGTAATTTATTTTTTTAGGAAGAAAGAAAAAATCGAGGAAAAATACCCTTGTGAGGCTGAAAAAAATATTGATGATATAGAGGCTTATATTCGCAAGAATCAAGATTTTGATATCGCTTCATATCTTAAATATTTGGAGATGATATTGTTGAAGAGAGATTTTGATAACTATGTTTTGGAATTGGATTTGTTTTTGAAAAGTGTAGAGAAACATTGTCTTAATAGATATGGAATTTGTTTTGTAGAATATATTGATAATCAATTGGATATTGAGTTTAAAGATCGGTATAAAGACCTGCAACAGAATATACAGACTGAAAAATATAAACCATTTCATACGGAAGAGGAAATGAATATTTTGCATCAAAAGTTGGAGGATGTTTTCAATAAAATAAGATAAATTAGGAAAATATTTAATATATTTGCAGAAATATGATGTTTATGGAGGAGTTATCAAAAGTAAATCTCGCCCAGACTTTGGCGGTTACAATGACACTTTTTACATTGATTGACATTATAGGGTCAATACCAATTATTGTAAATTTGAAGAAAAAATTCGGTTTTATTGAGGCTGAAAAAGCAACTATAGTATCGGCGGTTCTGATGTTGGGTTTTTTATTCATAGGTAATAAAATATTGAAATTTTTGGCTGTAGATCCTAATGCATTTGCCATTGCAGGGGCTTTTGTGATATTTATTATTGCTATTGAAATGATTTTGGGAATTGATATTCAGAAGACTACAGAACCAAAATCTGCATCTGTTGTGCCTATTGCATTTCCATTAGTGGCAGGAGCGGGGACTCTTACGACAATTATTTCACTGAAATCAAAATATGATGATGTTAATATTATCTTAGGGATAATCATAAATGTGATAATAGTTTATGCAGTTCTGAAATCTTCTAATTGGTTGGAGAGTAAATTATCAGACGGTACTTTACAAGTTTTGAAGAAGTTTTTTGGAATAATACTTTTAGCAATGTCGGTAAAATTATTCACGGAAAATTTTGCAATTTTGGTAAAAATGTATTTTAAACTTTAAAAAATGAATGTTTTTTACAAAATATTTTTGATATTTTTCGTTGTATTGGTTGGAATAAATCTTTATGCTATTAATTGGAGGTTGGGATTTTTCCACGAGGAGAATTCATCGCTGATGATTTCTCTGTCTGCTTCCGTAATAGGAGTTTTGGCGGTGTATGCTCTTCATTTACTGAGTTTGTTTAGGAAAAAATAATTTTATATATAAAGAAAAAATCACTCTGAAAAGGGTGATTTTATAGTATTTTGTTATTTTTTATAAAACGAATAGCTTGAGATATAGTTTGTACTCCAATTTTATCAAATATTTTTTTTCTGTGAAATTTTATTGTATCGATACTAATGAATATTGTGTCGGCAATTTCTTTTATAGTGAGTCCTCGTTTAGATAAAGCTAATATTTGAAATTCTCTTTCTGAAAGCTTCACTTTGTATTCTTTTGTCCAAACATTTCTTTTTAAATCATATTTCAAAACAAAATCTCCGTTAGATTTATTTATAGTGATATTTCCAGCACATTGATTGGGTGATAATGCTGCGATACATATTGATTTGTTAATGTTTCCATTGCTGTTGAAATGTATTGGAGTAAGTTTATTATTAATAAGTATTTCTTTACCATATTTATCTATTAGATGGAAATCGTATGAAATAGTGTAAGATTTACGTTCATCAATAGGAGTTCTTTTATAAAAATCATATATTATTTCGTTAATTTTTAAAAGTAAATTTAAATCTTCTTTCTTTACATATTGAAGGAAGAAATTGTAACCTAAGTCTTTTACTTCTTTAGAAGAAAGCCCGCAAAGAAAAATAGGGTTTTCTGAGACATATTCGAAGATTCTTTTTTGATGATCTACTATATAGATGCTTTCATAGAGGAGTCGTGAAAAAGCATCTATAATGTCCAAATGTTCATATGGTATTTTTATTTCGTTGAAAATGATATTTTTTTCATTCATAATAGTTGAAAAGTTTATATTATTGAAATCGTAATATGATTTCGCAAATATAAATAAAAAAAATATATATAAAATATAATAATTGTATATTTTTATAAAAAAATAAAAACAAAATTAGTATATATATAGTTATTTTATGTTAAAAATCATTTTTATGTAAAAACTACACTTTAGTGTAGTTGTTTGTATTAAAATATTGAATATATTTGTAATGTTATAACAAAAAAGGTAATATGTTAGTGGTTGCAAACTGCGAGGTTTTACACTCAAAGATAAATGGTAAATAGTGAGGTTATACCAACACGAAAAAATAAGTATGAGGTCGTTTGAACGCTCAAGACCATATGGGGCATAAAAAATAAATTTAAAATGAAAAAATTAATTGTTTTAGGTCTAATAGTATTGACCGTAGGGGGAATATCAGCAAAAGAAACTAATGTATCAAAAAATGTTTCAGAGAGAGGATATACAGAGTTATCGGTAGTGGGTACCAAAGTTGATTTGAATGAAGGAGAAGAAGATGAGAGTGATGGCTGTCACCTTGCAGGGAAAGTAGTGGAGGTTATAGCTATATTTTTGGGTTCAGATAAGCATAAGGCAGAAGAAATTGGTAGGTCTGTAGAAAACTTGTGTAATATTGTTTTTTAATAATGTTAAGGCTGTTTTAAAAGAGATATGATATTGATAACAAAGAAAAATATTAATTTTAAGACAGCCTTTGTTATTTTATAGGTTTAATTTAAAAATTATAAAAATGGATAAGAAGGGAATATTATTAATGTTGATGTTATTATTATGTGGATATAATTTTAAGGCTCAGCAAGTAGATAAATTAACGGAGGGAGAGGTTGAGTATCATTTTTTTTTCGGATCTGGGAAAAAACTTTCTGACCTTGAAGATAAAGTAGTGGATAGTGTGAATGTTAAAAAGACAGAAAAGGGGAGGGTTAAGAAGTTAGTAAGTCAGATATTTGCGAATAATAGAGGAGTGAGGCACATTATTAAATTTAAAAATGATAAGGTAGAAACTGACATCGATGTAAGGCCAGATTCTCATAATAAGAATCAATTTAATCTGACTCAGATTGTTTTGGAGGCATTTGGAAATTATTGTGCGGATTTAGCGAAAAATGTAGTTTATAATGAACTACCTGAGAGTGTTTATGGAGGTATTGTGGTGAAATATAATATTTCTGATTTGAAGTGGAATATCACGGATGAAACGAAGGAGATTAATGGTTATAAAGCAATTAAAGCAACAGCAAGCTATAAGTCTCAAAAAAAGAATGGAAAACAAAAATATAAAGAGGTTGTAGCATGGTTTTCTGAGGAGATTCCATTGAGAGTGGCACCATTGGGTTATTATGGGTTACCTGGTTTGGTAGTGAAGTTGAAGGTTAGTGGAGGGACATTTATTCTCGCGGATATTAGAAAAAAAGAAGTTGAGTTAAATAATAAAATCAAAATCCAGAAAGCCATTACGGAGGATCAATATATGGATTTGTTAGATGAAAAGTATTAGTTATCAAGATGATAAGAAGTCTATTTTTTTTATTTATCGGTATTTTTGTTTCAGCTCAAACTACCTCATTTGTTATGAATGGGGTGGTTTTGAATGAAGAGAATAAACCAATAAATAATGCTCGTATTCGTATAAAGGACGGAACCTACGAATATACTACAGAAACGAATGAGGATGGACAATTTGTTAAAAAAATATATAATACAAAGGGAGGAAGTGTATTTGTCGTTATTTCAGCTGTAGGATATCAAACAAAAGAGCAGGAAATACAGCTAAATAAAGAGAAATATGAGTTTTTTCTATCTACTAAATTTAGAGAAATTAATGAAGTCGTAATAGAAAAAGGTATTGTACAAAAAGGAGATTCTACAATATATAATGCTGATTATTATGCTAATAAAAAAGAAAATAAAGTAATCGATTTACTGAAAAAATTACCTAATATAGATGTAAATAGAGCAGGTAAAATAAGCATCAATGGAAAAGAAGTAAGCAAAGTTTTAGTAGAAAATGAGACTTTTTTTACGGGAAGTTCTTCTTTGGCAATCAATACACTTCCTGCTAATGCAGTGGCAAAATTTGAGTTTGTAGATAATTACGATAATAATAAAATATTTGGTGGAGGTAATGACGAAACAATACTCAATATCTCTCTGAATGAGGAGAAAAAGAAACTGATATTCGGGGATGTTTTCCTTGAGGGAAACTCTTGGGATAGATATAATGTAGGGACTAATCTATTCAATTATTCACCAAAAACTAAGGTTAATCTCATATCTAATCTCAATAACATCAATAAAGGCATCTTTACGATAGAAGATTATATTCTGTTTAATGGTGGAGCAGATAGACTATTGAGAGACCCTATGGCGTTTATGAATAATATAAATGCAAAAGATTTATTAGAGCTACTTGTATCTGATAATAAATATGCTAAAACACATATTTTCAATGCATTGAATGTGTCTCAAAATATTTTTAAAGATAGATTTAGATTATCAGTATTTAATATTAATGATAACAATGAATCTGAAGAAATAAAGGAAAATATTATAAAAATTAATGATAAAAGATTATCTTTTTTGGATAGAAAAGAACTCGTGAATTACAATGTTATCGGTAGAAATAATATCTTCAATTTTGTGTTGAGTAATACGAATACTGATAAGGTAGATTTTCAGTATTATTTTTCTCTAAAAAATACAGCTACCGAAACGGAGAATAATAAAAATATTATTTTGTTAAGTGATGTAAATCATTATCAATCAAAAAACAAGTATAAGGATGTATTGTTAAACCAAACGATAGATTTCGGATATAGATTGTCGAAAAATCACTCACAAGGTTGGTTGATAAACTTAGTTTCTTCTGATAACAAAAGGGAGAAGCTGTCTTCTGCAGATAAGAGGATGTATTTTCATCGTATTTTTCAGTTGTCAAATGAAGAAAATCGTATTTTTCAGGATAACTATGATAAAAATAATCAACTAAAAATCAACTTCCAGCATAAATATAATTTTTTTACTCATCACCAAGTGGGGGTTAATGCTGTCGTCTCTCGTAGGAAACAAAATATTAGTAATGATTTTGAGGTGAATAATCAGTCATTTAGTAGTGTTGCTAATAGCTTAACAATCAAAAATTATAATTTGAATGTCGGTTTGGAGTATTTGTTTAAGGATAGAAGTTTTACATTTTCGGCGATAGGGGATTTTATTGCTGTTAAAACCTTGTTTGAATCAAATAAAAATGCCACCGATACGAGGTTGCAATATATTTTACCAAAGGTAAAGTTAGAATATAAAATTAGGAGAATAGGGACTTTTAGTCTAAATTATAAAAGAGAGTTAGGAGATATACCAGCACATTATTATTATATAGGGAATTATTTACTATCAAATAATAATGTTTTCGTAGGAGTGGATTCTCCCAAAAATCCTCTTGTAGAGAGTATGTCGTTTGGGTATGATAAAAACTCAGGGTACTATCAATTGCATCTTAAATATCGTTTTTCTAATGACCTACAGGGGTATATCTATCGTACAGAGACAACCAGTATAGCAAAGACCAACAGCGTGATTTTTGGACAAAATATTGGCAAAAAACACCGATTTGAGGTGAGGTTAGAAAAACAGATTTTAGGGAGAAGGCTCTCAATTATTTCTAAAAATAATTTCTCTTTTGAGAGTAAAAATATTAAAATCAATGGTGATGATACTGTTTCTCGATATGATACCAAATATTTTAATCTTAGTATAAAAAGCCGATTTAAGGGAGATTTTAATTTTGAAATTTTTAATATTTATAGTATTATTAATTATAAAAATACATTTTCTGCAAATTCGTACAGACAAAATGAGGTAGGAATTAGTTTGAATATTAGCTTTATTGATAGGTGGGAGGTTATAGCTGATGCTTCTTTTAATAGGGATTTGCTAAACAATATCTCATATAGTAAATCTACCTTTAAAATAGGCTATTTTATGAACTCTAATTTGTTCTTTAATTTATTCGTTAACAATATTTTTGGAGAATATAGAAAGGTAAATCTGAAGAATGATGACTATTTATCATATTATCAAGAAGAGAGGGTTTTGCCTCGTTTTTTTAATTTAGGATTAACTTATAAGTTTTAAATGATTCATTTGTTAAGTGTTTGATTTTTAGTGATTTTATTTGGTTTGTGAAGTGTGTTATAGTTTGTTTACTATAATAATTATAGGTAAAATCTATTTATTAAGATAGATTTTATTTATTTTAAATATTTAAAATAAAATTATATTTTTGCACAAATTATAAAAGGATTAAATAAAAATAAAACTTAAAAGTAATATGAATCGTTTTTATATTAGTGCGATGTTCCTTATGATTGGAGGGATGGCATTAGCACAGAAGAATGTGGATAAGGAGAGGGTGGATTCTGATTCTACGAAGATTTCACGATTAAATACAGTGGAGATTATTGGTAGAAATGAGACCTCGTATAAGAATACAAACTCATTTTCAGGGACTAAGGTTAATTTAGCATTGAAAGATACACCGCAGTCTATAGGTTATGTTACTAAGGAGCTTATCTTAGATCAGAATGCCACTACGGTGAATGATGTGGTGAAGAATATTTCGGGTGTTAATCAATACTCTCATTATAATGACTTTTCTATTCGTGGAAATAGAATTTTAGGTAATTCCTCTATTGGTGGAGGTATGCTCCTCAATGGTATGAAAGCACAGACAAGTATTTGGAAGCCAATGTCATTAGCAAATATTGAGCGAGTGGAAGTTATAAAAGGGCCAGCATCTGCAATGTTTGGGAACGCTTCCCCAGGAGGTGTGATTAATAGAATCACGAAAAAACCTTTGGCAACGAGAATGCGAAGCATCACCACTAGTATCGGTAGTTTTAATACTTTGAAAACATATGCAGATTTTACAGGGCCTGCAAATAAAAGTAAAACTTTGTTATACAGATTAAACTTGGGCTATGAGACTACAGATACCTTCCGTGATTTGCAAAGCTCTAAAAATATTATTATTGCACCATCATTCTCTTATCTTCCAACGGATAAAACGAGATTGAATATTGATATTTTTTACCGAAATATGAATGGAAAGTTGGATAGAGCTCAGTCCGTATTTGGAGAGGGTGATTTGTATTCTACCCCAATTTCTCAGTCTTTAAGTGCTGCTAATGACTATTTGAAAGAAAACTTTTTGAACCTTACTACTTCGTTGGTACATCAGTTTTCGGATAATCTTACTTTTAATTCTGTATATCTGCACTCCTCATATGATGAAGATTTGCAAGAGCATAGACAAGCAAATACATATGTTAATAAGGCTGATGGCACAATGGATTATTCTAAAATAATGATGACTGCACAAATTCGTAAGAGAAATTTCCGAAATAATTCCTTTAATAATTTTTTCAATTTAAAGGTGAATACAGGGGAAGTGAAGCATAATATCTTATTGGGATATGACTATTACTTAACTCAAATGTTACCAAGTTCTTCTGAAATGCAGGCAGGAGGGTATTTGCTTAAAAATGGTAAAACGACAAACAAATTTGATAAAACAAAAATTGGGCAATATGTCCTTGATGCTGATGGGAATCCAAAAACCAATGTTCCATATTTTGACTTGACAAAAGGAAATACAGGCAATGGATTGAAGGATATTAGCAAATATATTTTTGAACAAAGTAATATGATACCAACTACCCAGTATTCTCATGGGGTATATCTACAAGAACAATTGGAATATAAATTCCTAAAATTGCTTT
>CAKAOY010000023.1 GCA_916710115.1 uncultured Bergeyella sp. | reverse complement strand
CAAAATTCATCACATAAGTAACTCCATTCATTAAAAAATACACCCAAAATAAGAGCTTCTGATAATATCTCTTCGTATTTATCAAAATAGGAATGATACTCAGTAAAATAAATAGACTATTAACATAGAGTATCGCTGTGGTGTCAAACGCTATGCCGTGATAGGCCAACTTGCCATACTCCGATATGCTGTCTATCCCTATCAGCCCACGATTGAAATACCAGAATAAAAACCTCGCTACTTGATAAAAAACATATACCAAGCCAACTCTATACAGTAGGACAGCCAATTCTCTCAGACGGATTTCCTTCATTATTTATTTTTGAAAAATCAAAGTTAAGATTTTTTATCATAGTATCAAAGATTACGAATAATTTCCTAAATAAAATAAAATTCCCAGCGAAATCACTCTATTTAAGCAGTTTTTATGTATATTTGTATTTCAAAATACAGAAACTAAATGAGTTGGTTCAAAAAAATATTTAAAAAAGAGGAAAAAGAAACCTTGGACAAAGGATTAGAAAAGTCCCGACAAGGCTTTTTCGAAAAAATGACGAAAGCCGTAATCGGAAAATCTAAGGTTGATGATGAGGTATTAGACAATTTGGAAGAAATCCTCATTGCTTCTGATGTGGGGGCCTCTACCACTATTAAAATCATCGAAAAAATAGAAGAGCGCGTTGCCAGAGACAAGTATGTAAATACCACCGAACTAGACAAAATCCTTCGCGAAGAAATATCTGCCCTACTTTTGGAAAATCCTCACGCACAATCTGGAAATATAGACGAGAATAAAAAACCTTTCGTAATAATGGTTGTTGGGGTAAATGGAGTTGGGAAAACCACTACCATTGGCAAACTTGCTCATCAATTCAAATCAAAAGGAAAAAAAGTGGTTCTTGGTGCAGCCGATACATTCCGTGCCGCAGCAGTAGATCAACTCACCATTTGGAGCGAAAGAGTTGGTGTGCCTATCGTAAAACAAGGTATGGGAAGCGACCCTGCCTCTGTGGCATTTGATACCGTACAATCTGCCGTTGCCCAAAATGCCGATGTTGTACTAATAGATACCGCAGGACGACTTCACAACAAAATAAACCTAATGAACGAATTATCCAAGATAAAAAGGGTAATGCAAAAAATAATCCCCGATGCACCTCACGAGATTTTATTAGTACTCGATGGCTCCACAGGACAAAATGCCTTCGAACAAGCAAAACAATTCACTGCTGCTACGGAGGTATCTGCACTTGCCGTTACAAAATTAGATGGTACCGCCAAAGGAGGAGTGGTAATCGGTATTTCCAACCAATTCCAAGTTCCCGTAAAATATATCGGTGTGGGCGAAAAGATGGAGGATTTGCAACTATTCAATGGAGAGGAGTTCGTGGATTCGTTTTTCAAAAAATAATATTTTTAAGATAGAAAAAAGAGGTATGGAATATTTCATACCTCTTTTTATTTTTCTATTGATTGAGAATCTTCACCTCACATTGTGGGAATGGAATGTTGATTCCTCCCTTATCTAATGCCACTTTTACACGCTCTTGGATGTCATTTCTAACCTCTACGAAATTCTCATTTTTCACCCAAAAATGAATCGTAAGATTCACGGAGCTATCTCCTAAACTACTTACAAAAACATCTGTTTTGGGAGTTTTCAAAACCCTATCATCACCACTCAAAACAGAGAGTATCAATTCCTTAGCTTCTTTGATATTATCATTATAACTAATTCCAATAATAAACTCCATTCTTCGGCGAGCAATCTTCGTATAATTCCTAATCACCGAGTTTGCCAAAGCTCCATTTGGACTAAAAACCTTTATACCTTGTGTGGTAATAAGCGTCGTATAGAGCAAATCTATCTTCTCCACGGTGCCATCAGTCCCTGCATTGTTCTCAATATAATCTCCCACATCAAAGGGGCGAAATATAAGTATCAGCACACCGCCTGCAAAGTTAGAAAGAGACCCCTGTAAAGCCAAACCTATCGCTAAAACAACTCCTGAAAATGCACCTAAAATTGCCGTAGTCTGGAATCCTAAATTAGATGCAACAACCAATGCCAATAAAGCGTAAAGTAAAAATTTGATAATAGATAACAAAAATCCCCTTAACGAAATATCCACATTCCTCTGCTCAAAGCGTTTTTCTAAAATTTTTATTGTTGTTCGGATAATCAATAATCCTATTATCAATCCCAAAGAAGCCTTCACAAAAGAAGGAATCATATCTATCAAGTCAAAAATTATCTTCTCAAAATATTTCGTAAAATCCACCAATGAACCCGAAATATTTTTCCCTATATTTTCTAAATGTTGTTCTTTCATCCTTACTATAACTTAAATTAAAATCCAAAAAATCTTGTTATGTATATACAACAAGATTTTTTTGGAAAACTTAAAAATATTTAATCTATGGATAAAATTTATTCTGCCGTTTCATTTGGCGTTTCGGTCTTCACAAAACTTTCAGGAGTGATATATCCTGCTTTTTGCAAAATATTATACCACTGTGCCAATTTCTTAATATCAGAAATATACACTCTTTCGGTATCATAATTTGGGAGTGCTTTTAGCATAAATTCTCTCAACTCAGCATCAGCAGATTTATGAGATAATACTTGCTCGTAGTTGTATTCCTTTGCTATATTTTCAAACACATCAAACAAAAGTACCTCTTTATCAAAAGTATACATAGAAATATTATCCAACAAACTCACTTGAGATGAATTACCAATACTTATTTTCTTTTTACTAGTTACATCTTCAATGATAAACCCATTTCTTAATTGAGATACTAACTTAAACAACCCTGGTTTTCCAGAAATTGAAATAATTTTTTCTAATTGCATTATTTTTATTTTTAATTTAAATTTACTTTGGAAATCGCATTTTATACGATACACTTACTTCTCCTTTTTCTATTTTTTGGAGTTTTCCCTTTACTAATTTCTTCTTTAAATTACTAATATGGTCCGTAAAAAGAATCCCTTGTATATGGTCGTATTCGTGCTGAACCACTCTCGCTCGTAAATCTGATAGTTCTTCCGTATGCTTAACGAAATTTTCATCAAAATATTCTATTATGATGGTATCCTTTCTCTTCACATCCTCTCGAACATCAGGAATAGAGAGACAACCTTCATTAAACTTCCATTCCTCGCCACGCTCTTCAATAATCGTTGGATTAATGAATACTTTTTTGAAATCCTTCAACTTATCAGCAATTTCTTCATATTCCTCATCCTCTGCAAATGGGGTAGCATCTACGATGAAAAGACGAATATCTAATCCTATTTGCGGTGCTGCAAGTCCAACGCCATTAGCCTTATACATTGTGTCAAACATATTTTGTATCAATGCTGACAACTCTGGATAATCTGGGGTTATTTCTTTGCAGACTTTTCTCAAAACTGGGTCTCCAAATGCCCTAATTGGTAAAATCATTATTTTTATTTTTTTATTTCAATTGAAAAGAGACACGCTCTATCGTATCCAAATAATTTTGGAGGATTATTGTAGCACTTACTTTATCTATCAGCGATTTTTGCTCTCGTTGTTTTTTATTTTTCCCACTTTGACTGATAAAATAAGACGCCATCTTGGAGGTAAAACGCTCATCAAATCGTTTTATTTCAAGTGTTGGAAATAATCGTCTCACTTCATCCACAAATTTTAGGATATCATTCTCCACCTCCGACATATTCCCTCGCAAATCGATAGGTTGTCCTACTACGATAGTCGCCACTTCATTTTCCGAAAAATATTTTTTTAAAAAATCTAGCAATTTTGGGGTCGGTATCGTATCCAATCCACTTGCTATAATCTGCATATCATCGGTAACGGCAATTCCTGTCCTTGCCTTTCCGTAATCAATAGCCATAATCTTTGCCATAATGATGCAAATATACTAAATTTTTAGTACTTTGGAATTATTCCATCGGCAGGTCCTCATCTGGGCCTGTGTCTTTTATATTAGACTTTTTAAGTTGATTGGCCACTAAATGCTGATATTCTGTACGATTTTTATAAAGTTTCACTGCTGTGAAGATAGCCTCCATAAAACTATTATGGTCGGCCAAATTTTTCCCAGCAATATCGTAGGCAGTGCCGTGGTCTGGGGAAGTTCTTATATAAGGCATTCCAGCGGTATAATTCACTCCTCTTTCGTAGGCGAGAGTCTTGAATGGTGCCAATCCCTGGTCGTGATACATTGCTAAGACAGCATCATAACCGCAGTATTTGTCTGGTTGAAAAAAACTATCGGCTGGAAAGGGGCCAAATGTCAAAATTCCCTCATTATTCAACATCTCAATAGCGGGAATAATTATTTCTTTTTCTTCAGTTCCGATTGTTCCTCCATCGCCCGCATGTGGGTTAAGGCCGAGTACAGCAATTTTTGGTCGTTGTATGCAGAAATCCTCTTTTAGACAATTATCCAGCAATCGGATTTGTTTTTGTATTTTTTCTTTGGTAATATTTTCCGAAATTTTTGATATCGGAATATGGTGAGTAGATACAGCCACTCTCAGTTCATCTGCTACCAAAAACATCAATCCGCGTTTGCCGAATTTTTCTTCAAAATAAGTGGTGTGCCCCATATGTTGGAATCCGTGTTTCAGCATTTCATCTTTGTTGATGGGTGCCGTTACCAAAACATCTATTTCGTGTTTCATTAGGGCTTCTGTGGCGGCATTTAGGGAGTCTATCGCCATTTTGGTAGATTCCTCTGTGGGAGTGCCAAAGTCAATATTCACATTATCTTTCCATAGATTCACCATATTGAGTTTCCCATCTTGTGCCTGCTGAGGAGAAGTAATATAGTTGAAATTAATATTAAGTTTAAAGACATTTTTTTGGTAAGTAAATAATTTTCCAGAGCCGAAAATAATCGGAGTAAAAAAATCTGTGATAGACTTATGGCTAAGGCATTTCATAATAATCTCGGGGCCAATACCATTGAAATCCCCTACCGAAATCCCTACTCTTATTTTTCTTTCTTGTGAATTCATTAATTCGTGCTAATTTATTACAAAGATAATACTTTTTTATATTTTGATGAGTTTTTCTGTTGTTTTAGGGTTATTCACATACTTATACACAAGGTTACTCACAAGTTTATCCACTTTTTGGGGGATAAATGGTATTTTACTCTCCATTAGAAGTTATTTTGTTTTTTTCTTTTTTTTGAAAAAACTGCTATCCACAGGGTTATCCACATACTTATACACCAGTTTATCCATAATTTTATTCACATTTTTGGGGATAAACAAAAAAATACTCCCTTGTGCTAAGGAAGTATTTTGGCTATTTATGCTCTATTCATTCAGCAGGAATAATATCTTCAACTCTGTCAAAAACCTTATTAAAGCCCCCAATTTTTCTCAGTCCTTCATAGGCTTCTTTTCCAGTGTAGTTGAGGGAAGCATCTTCGCTGTATTTGAATTTCAGTACAGCATCGTTCATATTTTCATTATGGAATACGCCTATCTTTTTCAAGATTTGAAAATCGCCTACGGATATCCCTGTTACCTTCTTAAAGAGGTCGGGTTCTGAATAGATTATCACCTCTTCGAGAGTTTGTTCTCTATGCTCGGATAGATACATAAAGATAGGTATTCTGGTAGCAAATTTTATGAGTTTTTCTTGGATTACCTTTCTCTTACTTTTATATTCCTTTTCATCATCACTGAGCGTTTTTTTTGTCTCTTTATCTATTTCTTTATCTGAATTGGCAAATTCTTTTCGTGTATTTTTCACGGCTTCGGATTTACTTATGATGGTCTCCATATCTTGTTTCACACCACGGAATCCCTCGATACCTTCCAAAGCCCTAATTGCCTCTTCGTTGCTTAATAACCTTAATAAGGTATTATTATCTACATTGACGAGCAGTGCAGACTCCCATCTCCTTGCCAATAGCGTAGAGGAAATCCCCTGCACCACCATATCCAATATATCGGCGGCCTTCACCTCTACCATCACATTACCATCATAAGATAATACTGGTAAGAAATTTAGCAATTCTTCTACTCTATCCTCGGCTTTAGAGTATTTATCTATACTCAGTTTATCGGCATATTTCACTAATTGATTGAGAGCCCTATTGGGTGCAAAGTCAAAAACATAACATTCTTTTTTAATAATCACTTGCTCATTGGGAGTTTTGCCATTAGGATTTTTTATTGTCCAAGGAGTTTGTACTCTGAATATTGTTTGGAAATATGTCTCTGGGCTGGTAGTGTTTCTCAGCATTAATATCCCCGACCAAGGAGGTACCGATACTCCCGTAGTAAGTTTCCCGCAGGAGAGGGTGATACTCTTTGTTTCCAATGGATTTTTGCCATCTTTTTCCATTTTCTTTTTGGTGTATTTGTAGGCTTCTTGCCCTACGCCTACTTGTTCTCCTGCACAGACGATTATTTCATAATCGTGGAAGAAGGTATTTTGTGGCTTTTTCAGCAGATTTTTCATTGCATTACAAGAGGCTACATTGGGCAGAAACCAGAAGGTATGTTGCAATATCCCCAGCAGTCGGCTATCGGAAAACGGCATCAATGGTTTTTTATTTTTTTCCCTTTGTTTTAGGTCGCTCTCTATGGTGGTTACAAATTGCCCACGGATAATGCTAAGCCACTTCTGCACATCGTTTTCGTGTTTGAAGGTTGCCGTGTCGCCCTTGCCCGTTGCGGAGAAAAATTCATTAAGGTCAAACTCGTTGAACTCTCCCTTTTCGGCGATTTTTTGTATTTCCTCAGGGAGTTGGTAGGTCATCATCATCATTTTTGGTAGGGAGGCATAGGGGTTGTCGTCGCCTTTCCAATTATTTTTTGCGGTTTGCTCGTCGGAGTAGGTCCAGTTATAGATTTGTTGTTCTATGAACTCACCATCGGCGATGGCACGGAATGGCGTCCCCGATAGATAGAGATAGTGTTTGGTATTGATGGGGAGGCTTCTCTCGTCGAAATAATTAATTAAATCCTCTGTTTCTTTCAGTCCTAATTCTTCGGAATCTAATTCGGCTTGTTCTTTTCGCTCGGCGTCTAATTGTTTTTTTTCTTCGGAGTCTTTGTTACCGACATCGAAGAGTTTTTTGGACTTTTCTCGCCACGCTCCGAAGTGGTATTCGTCGAAGATTACGCAGTCCCATTTTTCATTATGTACCCATTTGTTTTTGGATTTCATACCGCCTGATTTTTTATCGTGGCCGAGGTGGTCTTGGAAGGAGCCAAAATACACGAAAGGCTTACTTCTATCCAGTTCCTCAGGGCTGAGGTCTTCCTCTTTGTTGGAGACGAATTGCCAATTTTGGAAGTCTATATGCCCTTTTAGGTCTTCTCGCCAAGCACTCATTACAGCGGGTTTGAAGGTAAGCACCAGCACCTTTGTCCAGCCCATTTTTAGGGCAAGTTGGTACGCTGCGAATGTTTTCCCGAACCTCATCTTAGCATTCCAGAGGAAATGGGTGGCGTGGGTATCATCCGTATAAGACTTGAAATATTCTGCAGTACGCTCCACGGCCTCCCTTTGTTCGGGTCTCATCTCAAAGGATAGGTTTCTATTTTCGTGGTTTTCGATGCCTGTTTTTTCTTCTATGATTACGGCCTCTAAGTCTTTCAAGGTACAACGGAACCACTCTCCTTCCTCGCGGCGGAATCCTTTATTCTCTAATCTCTTGTGGATATTGTGGTCGGTATAGTAGGTGCCATCGTTGCGGAGGGCGATGATATCCAATATAAGTTCCCAAGTCTGGCGAGGTTGTTTTATAGGATATTGCTCTTTTATGCGTTCTATGGCGGTTCTATTGGTATAACCTATTTTGAGCATATCGGGGAAATGCTCGTCGGTATAGGCATAGATTCGCGGTATGCGGTTTTGGGGGAATCTTTCCATTTTAATTAATGATTTTTATTAATTTTTAGGTGTTTTACTTAATTATTTAGGTTTTTTACCTAATTATTTCGATTTTATACCTGATTATTTAGGTTTTCTACCTAATTATTTCGATTTTCTACTTAATCAGTTCAATTTTCTACTTAATCGGTTCGATTTTTCACTTAATCGGTTCGGTTTTTCACTTAATCGGTTCGGTTTTTCACTTAATCAGTTCTATTTTCTATCTAATCGGTTCGATTTTCTATCTAATCGGTTCGATTTTCTATCTAATCGGTTCGATTTTCTACTTTTTTACTTTTTTATTGTTCTTTTGTCTTGACACAAAAGAACCCAAAAGTCAAGGCTCGAGGAGATTTAGCCTAAAAATCTGACCTTTTCGGTAAAATTCCCAGAACTCGCTACGCTCAAACAATGGGAATTTCTTCACCCTCAAAGTTCCGATTTTCTTTACGGCAATCTCCTATGCCAGTTTTTAAATCAGTCTCAAAGTTAATCCCAATATCTCGGCATTGGGACCGCAGGCGTCAAGAAAATTAATTGAAATTCCGTTAAAAATCTTCCCTTGTCCGAGCATAGCGAGTTGGGGAAGGTTTAGGAATTGAAACTAATTTTTAGCCGTAGGTCCCACAGCCTTGACCTTTTGGTTCTTTTGTGTCAAGACAAAAGAACATACAAAAAGAGAGTTTTCTTTACGGCAATCTCCTATGCCGATATTTATTCGTTTTACTCCATAGGTCTCACCATTGTCTCTATATAGGTGATTTCCTCCTCCGTGAGTTTATATTTTTTGTAAAGTTCCTCGTCCGTCCAAGGCTTGGAAAAATCCTGCTGGGGAACAAATTGATAAACTCCTCTCATTCCATCTTGCGTAATTTTTTTTAACCCTAACATAAAATGGAAAAATTTCGTCTTGATATAAGACATTACATTCTCGCATTGTTCTTTATTTGTAAAAGGACCTATTACCAAGTAAGTTTGGGTACAACAAGAATTAGGCTCTGCATAGATAGGTTTGACTAAATCTTCTTGTGAATTACCTGAACCTATTGCCTTGGGAACAATTACCTTATGAACATCAATTAATTTATTTTCTATGAGTAATGGTGCTTTGTCTCTTGGTTCGGAAGTATTCTTTACCAATGGAATATCTTCTCTTTTTACATAACCTATCCCACCATTTACATAAATTTTCACAGCATCTTTGAATGGCTCTTTTTTGTAAGATTTGAAGGAAGATAATAACCCAAAAGGTGTTTGAACACTCACAATTTCAGAAAAACTTTTTTCCTTAAAATTTCTTACTTTATGATAAATACTGATGGCTTGATTATCCCTAATGAGTATATCTGCTCCTTCTTCTTTTAGTGGTCTTGTCATTTCGGATATACATTGTCCGTCGTTATAGGTTTTTATGAGGCAATCTCCCTCATAACCATTTTGCCAAAGGAAATAATTCACTCCTCCTTTTATTTCCACACCTGGGAATACATCCGATGCATTAGGGTGGTCGTGTATTTCTTTTAGTCTTCTATCACTGAGCATTTCATTACGGAACTCATCTAATCCTCTACCTCCGGAAAACCAACGGCTTGGGACAATCATACAAAGATATTTGGGATTGAGTTGTTTTGCCTGCTGGATAAATTTATGATAGATAGCAATAGCAAAGTTTTTTTTCTCAACACCTACATTCATTTGGTATGGTGGGTTTCCTATAATGACATCGAAATTCATATGTTTGTATGGGTTTTTGTTGTGGATAAATGGGTATGCGTGTTTAGAGAGTCCGTCTCTCACCTCATCGCCAAAGTCTTTTTTATTTGCCCCGCAATAGGTACATTTACCTGCATTGTCCCAAATGTGCGGTATTTCTTCGAAGAATATATTTCCGCTTTCGTCTGGGAACTTGGCTACGGAATGTTTTCCATTTGCACGAGCAGAGCAGTATAGAGTCCGCCGTGACATTAGAGCCGTAAGCTCCGTGATGCCTATTCCATATAGCTGGCAGTGCATAATGTGGTCTATGCGTTCTTGGAGATTTGGTATTTGTGTTTCGAGGCCTTTCAGTAGTCTTTTTGCTATTTCTCTTAGGAATACACCAGACTTAGAGAATGGGTCGAGGAACTTGCTATTAGGGTTAGTAAATAACTCTTGCGGTAGTAGGTCCAGCATCTTATTGGCAATGTTCGGCGGTGTGAAAACCTCGTCACTGCTCAGATTTGCGAGACAATTTAGTATATCGGGGAAATGGTCTTTTTCGTAGAAACTCATTGTGTGTTATTTTTTATTTTTTCGGTATTCTGTTATTAGATTTTTCTCTGTTTCGGGTATGTCTTCTATGTTTATTATCTCCTCATAGGGTACCGCCCCGAATGTCTCGGGTAGTTGGGAATATTCATTGGAGAATAGCTCCGACTCATCCTTTTTCTTTTGTGATGAAATAATGCTTGCTAAGGATTGTTTTATTCTACTTATTTGGTTCTTAGGCTCATATTTCCAAAAAGTAAAAATCATTTTATCGGTATCTTCTAAGGTATTGCCACACTTTATGTTTTGTACTATCACGATTTCTATGGCCTTCATTAGGTTTTTATAGTATTTACTTCGGTGATTTACCTTAGGATAATACTCGTGATAATAATCCTTCACAATGGCGAATAATCTCTCTCGGCACTCATTGGTATTATCCTCCAAGAGTTCTATTCCATAGATACTCCCCACGAGTAGTATTAGATAACAATCGTGAGCATCTTGCTTGCGTTTAGATGTAGGGAGGATTTTTAGTTTTCTTTTGAGAATCTCCACGAGGAAATTACCTGTGCCACAAGAAGGCTCGAAATAAGTTGTAGTAAGTTTTTTATCTTTTGGGAATTTGTCCCAAACTAAATCTACCATTGCTTTTACTTCTCTCTCGTTGGTAAGCACCTCTCCGTGGTCTGCTACGCGTTTTTTAGATTTTATTTGGCTCATAGCGTAGTAGTTTTTTTGAGGTTTTGTATTGCCAAAAAGCCGTAGATATGGGCATAAAAAATCTCCACAAGAAACGCCATAAGGCGCCTCCCGTGGAGTTCTGATGATATATTAGTACAAGGTCTCTTATCTGCTTGAACGCTGAACGCTGAACGCTGAACGCTGAACGCT
>CAKAOY010000022.1 GCA_916710115.1 uncultured Bergeyella sp. | reverse complement strand
GTCTTCAATAATTAATATTTGTTTCATAGCATATGAATCGTATATTTGTATAAAATGATTGGCAAATATATTAATTTTTTTTAAAATTTAAAATACTTACCTTTGCCCTTATGAAGAAGTTACTTAATGATACAATTATCTATGGAATAGGAGCGATTTTACCGAGGATAATTACTTTTGCCCTAAATCCTTTTTTTATTCATTATATTAATAGGGAGGAGTTTGCTCAATTTACGAATCTTTATGCGTGGGTAGCGTTTGTTAATATTGTGCTTACTTTTGGTTTTGAGACGTCTTTTTTTAGATATTCCGCTGAGAAGGGGGAGGAATCAAAGGTTTTCAATACCTCATTTTGGTTTTTATTGCTGAGTTCAGGTGTTTTTTTATTGCTGGTAATACTATTCAATCAGTCAATTTCTACATACTTGAAGTATCCAGACACTCCTGAGTATATCCGCTGGTTTGCTTATATTGCCTTTTTGGATACAATATGTGTGATTCCTCTGGCGTGGTTGAGGTTCAAGGGAATGCCGATACGATACACTGCGATTAGGGTGAGTTCTATTTTGGTACAAACTATGGTGGTACTGTCGTTATTTGTCTTCATACCTAAGGGTTTTGCTAAGGGATTGGGATTGAATAACCAGGTTTCATATGCCTTTATCAGTAATGTTTTGGGGAGTCTTACTACTTTTTTACTTCTTTTACCGATAGTCTTCAAGGTGAGATTTCAGTTTTCTAAGTATTTGTTTTTTAAGATGATAAGGTATTCTATACCGATTATGCTGGCGGGATTGGCTTTTATGGTTAATGAAAATTTTGATAAATTGATACAATATTACCTCATTCCTGAGGGAGATGCTGGTGCCTATGGCGGTTGCTATAAGTTAGCTGTATTGATGACACTTTTTGTGACAGCATATAGAATGGGGGTAGAGCCGTTTTTTTTCAAACAGATAGGTGACAAAAACGCTCCAAAGACTTATGCTCAGGTTACAGAGTTTTTTACTTATTTTGCTTCTATTTCTGCGATGGCCATTATTGGCAATATTTCGTGGTTGAAGAGGCTTTTCATTACCGATGAGAGCTATTGGACAGCGATAGATATCGTTCCGATTATTACGATTGCAAATCTTTGTTTTGGTGTTTATTATAATTTTTCTACTTGGTATAAGGTAACGGATAGGACTGCAGTAGGGACTCTTATTTCGTGGCTGGGAGCCGTACTTACAATTATTTTGAATGTATTTTTGCTTAGAGAGTATGGTTTTATGGTTTCAGCGTGGGTTACCTTTGTAGCGTATTTCGTGATGATGGTAATTTCCTATATTTTAGGGCAGAAATATTATCCGATACCTTATAATATGCTGGGTATCAGTAGTATGTTGCTTTTGTTAATGTTTTTTACGATAATCCATTGGTTAGCAGGATATAATGTGTTTGTTGGTAATGCTTTGATATTTGTTTTGGTTCTCTATACTATTTGGCTAAATAGGGGATACAGCCAAAAGATAAAAGAGAAGTTAAGTTCTTAGATATTTATATTTTGTAATTAGAAATAGAATATATTACCTTTGTATAGTTAAAGTTAAAAAAATAAAATATGATAAGAAAATGGTTTTTGTATGTCCTACTATTTATAGGAACAATAGCAACAGCCCAGATTAAGGACCCCGTTAAGTTCAAACTCGCGGTGAAGGAATTGGGTAATGAACAATACGAAGCTACTCTCACAGCAGTTTTGGAGAGTGGTTGGCATATATATTCTAAAGACATTCCTGAGGATACGGGAATACCTACTGAATATGTTGTCTCGGGAAAGAATATTGAAAAAATAGGCAAATTCGTGGAGGTTGGAAAGAAACACGAGGAATTTTCTGAGGCTTTCGGAGGGAAGATTATCTATTATTCTAATTCGGCGCTGTTTAAACAAAAATTTAAGTTAAAAGATAAAACGAAGCCTGCGGATGTAGTAGTGGAAATTACATATCAAACTTGTAATGACAAAGTCTGCCTAGCTCCGAATACTTTGGAATTTTCTCATAAAATAGAAGGGAAAACATCTCCCGAGGAAGTGAAAAAAGAGGAGCCACAAAAAGATACTGTTGCTTCCGCAAGAGTGGAGAATACAGAAGAGAAACCCCTGCCAAGTACCGAAAAAACAATATTGAACCCTACTCAATTGAAAATAGAGAGTTTGGATTATAAAAAACCTCTCACGAATTGCAACATAGGACAAGTTACTACTGGTGGGGAAAACTACTGGACATATCTGTTTTTAGGATTTATTGGAGGGTTTATAGCTCTGCTTACCCCTTGTGTATTTCCAATGATTCCACTGACGATTTCTTTCTTTACGAAGGGACAAAAAGATAAGTCAAAAGGTCGTCGTGATGCGATGCTTTATGGATTTTTTATCCTATTGATTTTCGTCTTGCTGAGTGTTCCTTTCCATTTAATAGATGGAATAGCGGGGAATATTTTTAATAAAATATCCACAAGTGTATGGCTTAATATTGCCTTTTTCGTGATTTTTATATTCTTTGCTGGTAGTTTCTTTGGGTATTATAATATTACATTGCCGAGTTCTATTGCCAATAAATCTTCAAAGGCAGAGGAAGCGGGCGGTATTATAGGGATATTTTTTATGTCTCTTACTTTGGTTATCGTATCGTTTTCTTGTACGGGGCCTATTTTGGGTTCGTTGTTGGGAAGTGCCGTTACGGGTTCGTCTAATGTTCCAATGCTTCTGACTTTCGCTTTGGCAGGCTTTGGACTATCTTGGGCTTTGGTTTTTGGCTTATTGGCATTGTTCCCACAAGCATTACAATCGCTACCGAAATCCGGTGGTTGGATGAATACCGTAAAGGTCGTTCTTGGGTTTATAGAGTTGGGATTGGCACTGAAATTCCTTTCTAAGGCGGATTTGGTTACTAAAACTTTTTTGCTAAAAAGAGAACTTTTCATTGTCATTTGGATAATTCTTTTGATTGGTTTAGTGGCATATTTATTTGGGTTAATAAGATTTCCTCACGATGATAAAAATCCAAAAATTTCCTTTGGAAGAAAATTATTTGGTGTGGTGGGCATTGGTTTCTTAGTGTATCTCATTCAGGGACTTATTCCTTCCGAAAGACCAAAATTGTCTCTGTTGAGTGGTATTCTACCACCGCTTAATGTGAGTTATTTCCATCAAGATGGAGATGGTATTTTGGGGATGCATCCAATCCATGATTATTTCCAAGCAGTGGAAGTTGCCAAAAAGGAAAATAAACCGATTTTGATAGATTTCACGGGGTATGGTTGTGAGAATTGCCGAAAAATGGAAGAGTTTGTATGGTCTCAGACTGATATATTACCAATTTTGCAAAATGAGGTTGTTTTGGCATCGCTTTATATAGATGATAAGGAGGAATTACCAGAAAATCAACAAACTAAGATTAATATTGGCGAGGGACAAGTAAAGAAAATAAAAACAGTTGGGGATAGATGGAGTATGTTCCAGCAGATAAATTTTGAGAATAATTCTCAGCCTCATTATGTTTTGGTAACTCCCGATGGCAAGGTGATTAATCCACCAGTGTCAGGATATATGCCAAAAGAAGACTTTAAAAAATTCTTAGAATGTGGTGTTAATTATTTCAAAAATAGAAAATAAATAAAGCGATTTATTAGAGGGTAGGGATGCAATATTTATGGTTGTATCTCTACTTTTTTTGTATAAAAATCAAAATTTAAGAATTTAACTTAATTTTTTTATCTTTGCTTCTATGAAAATAGTAGTAGGTTTATCAGGTGGAGTAGATAGCTCAGTAGCAGCATATTTGCTCCAACAACAAGGACACGAGGTTATCGGATTATTTATGCGAAATTGGAATGATGCCTCCGTAACATTAGAAGACGAATGCCCTTGGGTAGAGGATAGTAATGATGCTCTTATGGTAGCGAAAAAATTAGGAATCCCTTTCCAAGTGATTGATATGAGTGAACTCTATAAGGAGCGAATCGTAGATTATATGTTTGCTGAATATGAAAAAGGAAGAACTCCAAACCCAGATGTTCTCTGCAATAGAGAAGTAAAGTTTGATGTATTCCTAAAAACAGCACTTTCTCTGGGTGCCGAAAAGGTAGCCACAGGGCATTATGCTCGTGTAGAAAGCACCTTTAATGAAGATGGTAAGGAGATTTTCCATCTCTTGGCAGGGAAGGATGCTAATAAAGACCAATCGTATTTTCTTTGCCAACTTAGTCAGGAACAACTTTCTAAGGCTCTATTCCCAATCGGACATTTGGAAAAACCAAAAGTGAGAGAGATTGCCAAAATAGCGGGGCTCGTAACAGCTGATAAAAAAGATTCTCAGGGACTTTGCTTTATTGGGAAAGTTAGCCTCCCAGAGTTTCTAAAACAACAACTTCAACCGAAGGAAGGTGAGATAGTAGAGATTTTCCGAGATTCATCATTGTATCAGACAGAACAACCTTTGTTCTCCTCAAAATTAGAGGAATTGAGATATTTATCTGCAAAAATTAATTATCAAAAATCCGATGGAAAGGTCATCGGAAAGCATCAAGGAGCCCAATACTATACCATTGGCCAAAGTAAAGGTCTGGGAATAGGAGGGCATAAGGAGTCTTGTTTTGTGATTCATCGTGATATGGAGCATAATATTCTCTTTGTAGGAGAGGGACATTCGTTCCCAGGTCTCTATCATAAAGCTCTGAAAATCAATAATGATGAGGTACATTGGATAAGGAAAGATTTGAGACTTAAAAATGGAGAAACAATGGAAGTGATGGCAAGAATCCGCTACCGACAGCCGTTAGAAAAAGCCGTTCTTTATCAGTTTGAGGAGGGACTTTTTATAGAGTTTGAAAATCCTCAATCAGCCATTGCCGAAGGGCAGTTTGCATCTTGGTATATAGGAGAAGAGTGTCTCGGAAGTGGAGTGATAGGGTAAAAGGATATTTAATAATTTTTATTTATAAAGAGAAAAATAATTATGCTTACGAAAATTTATGGAAGTGCCATCCACGGGGTCTCGGCACAGACCATTACCATAGAAGTAAATGTAGATACCGGTGTAGGGTATTATTTGGTGGGCTTACCTGATAATGCCATTAAAGAAAGTAGTTTTAGGATTTCCGCTGCTCTTAAAAATGTAGGATATAAACTACCAGGGAAAAAAATCACCATCAATATGGCTCCTGCCGACCTTCGTAAGGAGGGATCAGCCTATGATTTGGGAATTGCAATGGGAATTTTAGTAGCGTCGGAGCAGATAAAAGCCGACGAAATCAGCCGATATATCATAATGGGAGAATTGTCCTTAGATGGAAGCCTACAACCAATAAAAGGCGTATTACCAATAGCTATAAAAGCCCGCGAAGAGGGTTTTAAAGGATTTATTTTGCCAAAACAAAATACTCGAGAGGCAGCTATTGTAAATGACTTGGAAGTCTATGGTGTGGAAAATATCCGAGAGGTAATAGATTTTTTTAATCTTGGAAAATCTTTAGAAAGAACAGAAATCAATACCCGTGAAGAGTTTAGAAATAAGATAAATCATTTTCCGTTTGACTTCTCAGAGGTGAAGGGACAAGAGACAGCCAAAAGAGCTATGGAAGTGGCAGCTGCAGGTGGGCATAATATTATCTTAATTGGTCCGCCAGGTAGTGGTAAGACGATGCTCGCTAAGAGAATCCCAAGTATATTGCCACCACTTACTCTCAAAGAGGCATTGGAAACTACAAAAATTCATTCTGTGGCAGGGAAAATGGGTGCAGAAACTTCACTAATGACTACAAGACCTTTCCGAGCTCCCCATCATACGATTTCAGATGTGGCCCTTGTGGGAGGTGGCGGTTATCCTCAGCCAGGTGAAATTTCTTTGGCTCATAATGGAGTGCTATTTTTGGATGAGATGCCCGAATTCAAACGAAGTGTATTGGAAGTAATGAGACAACCTTTGGAAGACAGAGAAGTTACCATCTCTCGTGCGAAATTTACCATTAACTATCCAGCTAGTTTTATGCTCGTGGCAAGTATGAACCCAAGCCCAAGTGGATATTTTCCCGATGACCCTAATAACACTTCTACGCAGGCGGAGATGCAACGATATATAAACAAACTTTCGGGACCTCTGCTGGATAGGATTGATATACACATCGAAGTACAAAAAGTAGAATTTGAACAACTATCCGACCAAAGAAAAGGCGAGAGCAGTGGGGAAATTCGCAATCGTGTATTAAAGGCTAGAGAAATACAAGAAGCAAGATACCAAAAACTCAATATTTCCTATAATGCCCAAATGGGAGCTAAGGAGATAGAGCAGTTTTGCCAGTTGGATTCCGCATCTCTTAACTTAATAAAAATGGCGATGGATAGACTGAATCTTTCGGCGAGAGCTTACGACAGAATCTTAAAAGTAGCGAGAACCATTGCAGATCTAAGTGAGTCGGAAAATATACAAAGCAACCATATCGCCGAAGCTATTCAATATCGTAGTCTTGATAGAGATTTTTGGAAATAATTTTTTTTATAATCAAAAAAGCACCCTTTCCTAAGATAGGGTGCTGGATGGTTAATTACGATATATTAATGTCCAAAAGGGCATTTCATTTCTTTGTGGGCAATAGGTCCCAATTCTAATGCAGGATGCTCATATTTGAGAACTTCTTCCATTGTGAGACCAAGTGCGTCAGCGATACCTTTTGCATAGGCAGGGTCAATATGGTAGCAGTTACGGATATGGCGAACTTGGATGAATTTCTGTGCTCCACTGATGGCTCTTGCTGTATTTTCAAATAGGACTTTTTTCTGTTCGTCATTCATTAGATTGAACAATTTTCTTGGCTGAGTGAAGTAATCATCGTCATCTTCGCGGAAATTCCAATGGTCAGCCACAGAACCGATGTTAAGGGCAGGTTCTTGTTGGTGTTTTTGTTCTTGCCATACTCCAAAGCTATTTGGCTCGTATCCTTTTGTAGAACCATAGTTGCCATCTATTCTCATTGCACCATCTCTGTGATAGGAGTGAATTGGACAACGACTTGCATTCACAGGTATTTGATTGTGGTTAACTCCTAATCGATATCTTTGTGTATCACCATAGGAGAATAATCTACCTTGTAGCATTTTATCTGGAGAGAAGCCAATACCTGGTACTACATTAGAAGGTGCAAATGCAGACTGCTCTACCTCTGCAAAATAGTTTTCAGGGTTTCTATTAAGTTCAAATTCTCCAACTTCAATGAGTGGAAAATCTTTCTTATACCAAACTTTTGTGAGGTCAAAAGGATTGTACTCCAAGTTTTTTGCTTGCTCTTCTGTCATTACTTGTACGAACATTTTCCATCTTGGGAAATCACCTCTTTCAATAGCCTCATAAAGGTCTTTTTGGTGAGATTCTCTATCTTGCCCAATGAGTGCTGTGGCCTCTTCGTCTGTAAGGTTTTCAATACCTTGTTGGCATACGAGGTGGAACTTTACCCAATGGCGAACATTATCTTTATTGATAAATGAGAAAGTATGGCTACCAAATCCATGCATATGTCTATAAGATTTTGGAATACCTCTTTCGCTCATTACAATAGTTACTTGGTGCAGAGCCTCAGGGAGTAGCGTCCAAAAATCCCAATTGTTGTCAGCGCTTCTCATATTGGTTCTTGGGTCTCTTTTTACGGCGTGGTTTAGGTCAGGGAACTTTAGTGGGTCTCTTAGAAAGAATACAGGTGTGTTATTTCCTACCAAATCCCAATTCCCTTCGTCGGTATAGAATTTCATTGCAAATCCGCGAATATCTCTCTCTGCATCTGCTGCACCTCTCTCACCTGCTACGGTTGAGAAACGCACGAACATTGGTGTTTCCTTGCCTACTTCGGCAAAGATAGATGCTTTAGTGTATTTTGTAATATCGTTAGTTACACGGAATGTTCCATAGGCACCGGACCCCTTAGCGTGCATCCTTCTTTCAGGGATTACTTCTCGGTCGAAGTGAGCCATTTTTTCTAAAAACCATACATCCTGCAATAGAGCTGGACCTCTGCTTCCTGCTGTCAATATATCTTGATTGTTTGCAACAGGACTTCCAAAAGCGTTAGTTAATTTTGCCATTTTTTTATCTTTTAATTAATTTTATATACTTTTGCTTTGTGATTTTGATGGGGCAAAAATAGAGGGTTAATCCACTATTTTCCTATTTTTTTTAATTAATAAAATTACACCTTATGATAGATAAAATAAATTATATATGTTAGTATTGATAGATTTAATAAATATATAATTGGAATAATTAAAAATAAAAGAGAATGCAAAGAAAAATAATAGGGATAACAGGAGGGATTGGTTCAGGGAAAACTACTGTTTCTCAGATTATTACATCAAAAGGTTTTCCTGTGTATAATTCTGATAATCGTGCCAAAGAGATTGTTAATGAGAATCAAGATATTCAACAAAAAATAATATATCTTCTAGGTGAGAAAGCTTATGAGAATGGAGTCTATAACCGCTCTTTTGTGGCAAATTGCGTATTTAATAATAATGAACTTCTACAAAAATTAAATGAAATCATCCATCCTGCTGTGAGACAAGATTTTCTTGATTTTGTGGATAGGCAGAATTCTCAATTCATATTTAGAGAGACGGCTATTTTGTTCGAATTGGGATTAGATAAAGACTGTGATGAAGTGATTCTTGTAACAGCAAATACTGAGATGAGGATAGAACGAGTAATGGTTCGCGACGGGCGAACTCGCCAAGAAATAGAGCAGATTATAGCCAAACAAATGCCTGAAAATGAAAAAATACAAATATCTGATTATGTGATATATAATAATCAAAATGATTTCTCAGAGTTAGAACATACCGTAGATTTTATTCTGAAATTTATTCTTCAAAATAATGTATAAGCAATTAATTTTTATTTTTTTAGGTGGTGGCTTTGGTAGCGTGTTTCGGTTTTTGGTATCTCAATACACAGTTAAATTATGGTCTATCAATTATTTTCCATTAGGGACTTTTGTAGTGAATGTTTTGGGATGTTTTTTTGTGGGCTTTTTGTCTAATTTTATTACGAAAGATATTTTTAAGTTGTTGTTTATTGTGGGTTTTTGTGGAGGCTTTACTACTTTTTCTACTCTTTCATTAGAGGGTATGTTGTTTCTGCAAACGGGCAATTACGGTCAGTTTTTGCTATACACTATTGCGAGTTTGGTTGTTGGTATATTATTTGTTTGGTTAGGAAATATTATTTATTCGTAGGCTCCCATATTTGGGGTCGCTCCTCTTGGGATGCCCTTTATATCTTTGGAAGAACTTGCCAAAGCTTTACCCCGAGCAGGAGATTTTTCTTTTAATCGGAGATTAAGTTTTGAGATATATGGAAATATGAAATTAGGATTTTCATTGTTTATGCTATTGGTAATTAGTGGATTATTGTTAAAGTTGAAATTAGGACTAAGTTTCAGTAAAGAATTTGCAATTTTGTAGTCTATTGTAAATCCCGATATAGCATTTGTGTGTAGAGATGTAGCCCCATTGCCGTAGAGAATAGTATTTTTTATTCTGAGTTTAACATTGGCATTTTCGGTATTTCCGTTGCTGTTTTTCCATTGGTTACTTATCAAAATTCCATAAGCCGGCAGTCCGAAACTCCCTTGCCAATAGTTTGCTATAGACGAGTGATTAATTTCTAAAATTCCTCCGAAAAGTCCAATATTGGCCTGTCCGCAATTGTTCATTACTAAATTTTCACTGTGTATATTTGAGTTTTTTGCCAAAATTCCATATTGTTGGAAGGTGTGGATGATGCTATTTTGTATATTCGCTGTGGCCTTATAGATGTTCAGCCCAATATCTCCACCAAATATTTTTGCATAATTAATATTTGCAATGGCATTTTCCTCAATGTCAATTCCTTTCCAATTGAGGGGGATAGTATCGTATCGTGCGTTGTTCCTATCACCGCGAAAAATAACTTCTTTGTTGATACTACCATTGATGTTTAATCTCGCATTTTTAGAGATTTTTAGTGTAGAGTTTTTTGTAAAATAAATTTTTGTTCCTTCTTGAATATCAAGGGTTTTTCCTTCGGCGAGGATAAGTTCTCCTGAGATTACTTTCACCTTGTCGTTTTGCCAATAAGTATTCTTATTGATGATTTTTGGACTATCTTTTTGGATGAAAAATTCGGCATCTTGAACGACGGAACGGAGGTTTATTTTTTGATTTTTTGATTTATTTTGAAGAATAATATTATCCTCCGCCAAAAATTCTTTTATGCCGTTGGCTTTCGGGGCAATTTCTATAAAAATGTACAAACTATCATTTTTTCGAAGAGGTATATTTTCGAAATCTATCCCCGATTTACCATCTACATTAATTTTAAAAAGAGAGTTTTTACCCTTTTCAAGATAGATTTTTGGTATTGTAATGTTTTTATTTTCAGTATTATATATTTTTACAGCATAAGTTTCTGAGCGTACCTGGTGATACACTGTGTCTAATACAATTGTGTCTTTTGAGAAACGGAGGTTGTCACTGGTTTCCTTAAACGAAAAATCATCTCGCTTGCAAGCAGTGAAAATGAGTAAACACCAAATACTGAGAAATAAAAAATTGATTTTCATCGCGTTATAAATTCTCTACAAAGGTAAATATTTTTATTAATATAATAAAATTTTAAAATTATTAAAAAAATGATTTTGTATTTTCAAAAAAAAGTAATACTTTTGCGGTCTGAAATACCAAACAGATGATCTAAGGCAGAGTGCCATTACCACTCAGCTTTAATATTAGAACTTAGAAATAGTTTAATAGTAATAAATAATTTTAGAATATTATGAAAAAAGGAATTCACCCTGAAAATTATAGATTAGTTGTTTTCAAGGATATGAGTAACGATGAAATGTTTCTTTGCAAATCGACAGCAGAAACAAAGGACACTATTGAATACGAAGGCCAAGAATATCCATTAATTAAAATGGAGATCTCATCAACTTCTCATCCATTCTACACTGGTAAGGTGAAGCTTGTGGATACGGCAGGTAGAGTAGATAAATTTATGAATAAATATAAAAAATTTGCTAAATAATTTTAAACAAATTATTAGATATAAAAACCTTTCATTTTTGGAAGGTTTTTGTTTTTTGTATTATAAATATTATTTTTGTCTCTAAAATAGATAACATATGCAGTTAGTTTTTTCAGACGCTCAATATTGGGAAGATTTTCTTCCTCTGACTTTTACGAAACCAATCTCTGAACTGAGATGTGGAATTCTTACCTTCGCTGAGAGATGGGAGAAACTTTTTGATATTCGAGATAAAAGATATATTACGGAAGAATATCTAGAGGTGAAATATCCACGATATGAGAAAAAGGAATCTCTGCTGATAGTCCCAAATTTCTTACCAACAGAAAAGGTACTTGACCAGATAAAAAATCTACAATTTGGCGAGGCTCTTGTTTATGAAAACGAATTGTTGGTAGCTAAGATTAATTTAGAAAATTTTGGACTTCATCAAATAGAAAAAATGACGGATATAGAGGAGGAATTAACGGTATTTAAGCATCCGACAGACCTTTTT
>CAKAOY010000021.1 GCA_916710115.1 uncultured Bergeyella sp. | reverse complement strand
TTTGTTGTAAAGAATGTTCGAGGAAGTTGCAGAAAAAAATAAAAAAACAAGAAAAGGAACAACAAGAAATTAATTTTTTGCTTTCTAAGTACAAGAAGAAAATTGCGGAGCTTCAATGTCGAGAATACATATCTGTTTCAGAAGCAACAATGCTATATGGGGTTTCTAAAGATACGGTTTATAGGATGATAAGGAAAGGTATTGTTTTGGGAATAAATTTAGGGGAACGCCTAACAAGAGTAAGAAAATCGGATTTTGATAATTTATTCATTGGTAAGGGTGTAGAAGAAAAGAAAGAAGAAACAGGGAAAGAGAAAATATATGATGTTAAAGATTGTTATACTTTGTCAGAAGTTTCTAAAAAGTACAATGCGAATCCATCAACGGTAACTAATGCGATAAGAAAATATAACATTCCGAAACAGAAAATAGGAAGTTTTGTATATGTACCGAAAGAAAAAATAGACCAAATATTTAATTAATATGAGAAATAAAAGGAATTATACTAAATCAACAGTCAGGTTACGAAAATCAGAATATAGAGATGAATGGTATATTTATATAGAAAGTTACCCTGTAATGGTAGAAGGAAAAGATAAGCCTCAAAGAATAAGGGAGTATATTAATAGAAGTGTAAAAACAGTTGTATTTGATAAAAACAAAATTTCCAGAACTACTTCAGAGAAGACTACATATAAACCTAAACGAGATGACAATGGAATTATCATCTGTAAGAGTGATTTGGATAAAGAAACAATGTTATTTGCTGATAGTATCCGAAAAATTATTCAACAAGGATTTAATGAGAAAGAGCTTAATTCGGAATTGAGGAATTCTCAAATTTCTCAACAAGAGAAAGTTCAGGAAAATTTTATTCAATACTTCAAAAAAATAATAGGAATTAGACATAAAAAGAGTTCAAAATCAATTATAATTAACTGGCATCGTACAGTGAGTTTTCTAGAAATGTTTGTTCAGAATGATATTTTAAGTTTTGAGAAAATTGATTATAAATTTATAGAAGATTTTAAGCGTTTTTTATTAGATGCTCCTTGTGGAGGCGGTAAAAAAGGAACAATTTCCCAAAATACAGCATCAACTTATTTTTCAATTTTTAAAGCCTCATTGAAACAAGCTTTTGTTGATGGATATTTTCAAACAGATATATCTGCGAAAACAAAAGGAATTGTTAGTAAAGATGTTAGAAGGGAATATTTAACTAATGATGAGTTGGATGCATTGGCATCTACTCCTTGTGCGAATGATTTAATAAGAAGGGCTTCCCTTTTTTCAGCGCTTACAGGTCTTAGGCACTCAGATATACAAAAGCTTAAATGGAGTGAAATAAGTATAGAAAATGGGCAACCAAAGCTTAATTTTACACAGAAAAAGACTAAAGGAGTAGAATATACGCCAATTTCGGAACAAGCATTATTGCTTTGTGGGGAATTTGGGAAACCTGATGATTTAGTTTTTGAAGGGTTAATGAATGCAGCATGGATAAATCGTCCTTTAAAAAAGTGGATTTTAGATGCTGGTATTAGTAAAAATATTACATTCCATTGTTTTAGACATACATTTGCTACTTTACAAATTGCAAATGGAACGGATATTTATATCGTAAAAGATTTACTTGGGCATACTAATGTGAAAACGACTCAAATTTATGCAAAAGTGACGAATGAAAAGAAAAACGAAGCTGTAAAAGTGATTAAGTTGAATATAAAAAAATAATTATGATAAAAGAAAAATATTTAGTTTTTGGAGAAAAATTTTCTGCTATTATAATAGCAATAAATATGGTTATTATAAATTTTATGATGAAGTTAATGATTTATGAAGATAATACAATTGCTAATGTAATCCTTTTTACTGTTGCAATATCAATAATTTGTCTTTATTGTAGCTTTATGTTATTCCTTAGTGAATGTTATCGTTTTATTAAAAGAAAATTACAAAACTTTAAGAATAAAGGAATTGAAAATATATTAGATTTTAAAAGAGATACTGATATTGTTAAAAATAGTACAGAAATAGAACTAAATATAAATATTATTCGTGAAACAAAAATGCGAGATGAAGAAATTAAACTTGAGCATATGCAAGATGTTGCTCAGCAATATATAATAGAAATTTTCCCTCCATATTGCTCGAATGAAGATATACAAAAATTATGCAGAGGAATAATAGATTTCTCTAATGGTGTAAGTGATTTTTCAAATTATCCATCTATAACTCCCCAAGAACTAAAATCTATTGATTTGATGCATTTTGGCTGGAATATATATAATCATTTTGGTAGAAAGAATAGAGGTGTAATACTCCATTTTTTAAAAAATATTTTTAGAGAGACTTTAATAGATGTGAGTATAGAAACCTTAAACTCAAAATTAATAAATGATGGAGATAAAGGGAAAATTAAAATCAAAAATAATTTATTAGACAAGAATGAGTAGAAAAAACTAATAAAATAAAGTTATTTTACGGTTATTTTAGTGTTTTTTGGCAAATTTTATTTCACTATAAAATAACCTTATAAGTTTGCACCATTAATAATTAATATAAATTATATATGAATGCAAATGAAATTTCATTTGAAAATCTGCCTAAGGCAGTTGCTTTTCTATCTCATCAGATAGAAGAATTAAAAACTATTGTAAAAAATAAAGATACAATAGAAATCAATAAGAAGAATCCTATAAGTATAGAGGAAGCCTGTACAATCCTAAAAAAGGCTAAACCTACACTCTATACATTAGTGAGAAAGCGACAAATTCCCCATTACAAAAATGGGAAAAAGCTCTATTTCTATGAAGATGAACTTTTGGATTGGATTGCACAAGGAAAAAGAAAGACAATTCAAGAAATAGAAGAAATGGCTCACAAAGCTAAAAAAAAGGTCAAGTAATTTTAACGTAAAAATGTATCAAAATGGGAGAATTACTTATACCTTACATTCGTGTGGGCACTACTTATTACAAAATTATAGAACGCCCTCAAATCTCAGGTGATAAAATCACTTCATTGGTGAAGTGGTCAAGGGAAACTATTATCCAAGACCATGGCAAGAAAATCATTTACGATATTCCGAAATATGATGGTTTTTGTTGTATTCCTAATCATCTGAATTACCAGAAAACCGTAGAGAATTTTTATAATACATACAATGAAATTCCCTATCAGCCAAGTGTTTCCAAAGTTTCGGTAGATGAAATCCCTTTTTCTATTTCTTTCCTGCAACATATTTTCGGTAATCAAGTAGACTTAGGACTTGATTATTTGAAAATTCTTTTGGAAAATCCTACACAAATTTTACCAATTATTTGTTTAGTTAGCAAAGAAAGAGCAACAGGAAAAACCACTTTCTTAAAATGGATGAAAGAGATTTTTGGGAGAAATATGACTTACATCAAGGGAGATTCATTCAATAGTCAATTTAATTCTGACTGGGCTTCAATGCTTTTGATTGCAATTGATGAAGTATTTTTTGACCGAAAAGAAATTACCGAACGGCTCAAATATCTTTCCACTACGAATAAAGATAAATTGGAAAACAAAGGGAAAGACAGAGAGGAAATTGATTTTTTCGGTAAATTCATTCTTTGTTCTAATAATGAAGATAATTTTATTCTGATTGATGAAAATGAAATCAGATTTTGGGTTCTTAAAATCAATCCGATAAAATTAGAAAATACAGAATTCCTTCAAAATTTAATTTCAGAAATCCCACAATTTTTAAGTTTTTTAATTCACAGGAAATTCCATTCTCAGAAGAAAAGTAGAATGTGGTTTGCTCCTGAAGAAATAAAAACAAAAGCACTCCAAAAGCTTATTCTTAAAAATTCAAATAAGTTGGAATGTAAGATGATAGAGCTTCTTTATGAGTTTTTTGAATCAAATGAGGAAACTGAAATAGAAGTTGTCCCTCAGGATATTTTGAATATGCTCAATAGAATGTTCCGTCAATTACATTATTCCCGAAATGATGTAAGAAATGTACTGAAAGAAAAATGGAATTTGGAACCCAAAAAAAACGGATTAACCTATACCCGCTACGATATTGACTATTCAGGAAATTTCTATCAGAATAATTCTGTGGGAAGATACTTCAAAATTTCTAAAGATTTTATTCTTGAAAAATATGTTGATTTGTTGAATTAAATCTCAAGTTATTGAAAATCAATCAAATCTTTATTCATCAAAGCATTCAACAAATTTTAAAACCTTAAATTTTGTTGAGTGATTGTTGAACAATCATAAATCTATTTTGTTGAATTGTTGAGTTTCTGTTGAGTGTATAAAATACACTTAATAAGATTATTACATTCTTTTTTCAACAATTCAACGAAAAGACAAACATGTAAAACTCGAAAAACAACACATGAATTGTAAGCAAGCAAATACTCAGATATCTATTAGACGTGTTTTAGAAAGTTTTTCTCTTTTCCCAAGCAAAGATAATTCTAAGGTTGCATTTTATTTTGCTTTCGATAGAGAAGAAAAAACACCCAGTCTGTTTGTTAATTTTATAAATAATGTTGCTTTTGATTTCGGAACAGGAAAGAAATACGATGTAGTCTCATTGGTTCAGGGCATCAAACAATGTTCTGTATCTCAAGCCCTAGAATATTTGTCTCAATTTGATTTTTCTTTCCAGCAGCAAATATGCAATATAACTAAAAATGAAAGTAAATATGAAATATTATCTATTTCAGAGGTTAAACACAATGCCTTAATTCAATATTTAAAAGAAAGAAGAATTGAAAATAATATACACTTGCTTAAAGAAATACATTATAAAATATCTAATAAAAAATATTTTGGAATTGGTTTCAAAAATGATGCTAATGGTTATGAAGTAAGGAATAAATATTCAAAAATTTGTATTGGGAGAAAGGATATCACAACAATAAAAAATAATTCAAACTGCCTTCGGATTTTCGAAGGATTTATGGATTATCTTTCTTTTAAGCAAATGGAAAAATTTCTTAAAAAAGCACCATCAGATTATGTGATTTTGAATTCTGTTACAATGATTTTTAAACTTGAAAAAATCATTAAAAGTTATGAAAAAATAGAACTATATTTTGATAATGATGAAGCTGGAAATAGAGCAACAAATGAAGTAAAACAATTAAATCCTTATGTTGAAGATAATAGAATTTTATATCAAAACTACAAAGATTTAAACGATTTCATAATAAGCAAATTCTCTTTGCTACAATATTAGTGCAAAAAGTACCCATTGTTTACAAAAAGCGTGGGAAGCTTAATGTAAAATGGGACTTTTTGGTTTTTTCCTATCGTCAAAAACATTCTAAAAAACGCTAATAAATAAAATAATGGAACAAGATTTTTTAATGAATTTCATAACAAAGATTCAACAAGAGCAAGAACAAAAAGATGCAGAAGAAAAAAGGAAAAATCATTTCAGAACTATCGGGAGAAAAGGCGGATTAGTTAAGAAAAAATCAGCTCTTTTTTCTAAAACAATTTCTACAAAACTCACTGAAAAAGAATTTGAAATTCTCAAAACAAAAGCAGAAAAACTAAACCTCAAAATCTCTAAATATGTTCGATTAGTTTTAACAGAAAAAGAATTGAAAGTCAATGAATTTAAAACCGATGAAGTGCTTTTGTCTTATGGGAATAACTTCAATAGAATTAAGAATTTATTGCGAAATCGTGAGTTTTCAAGTTTAGAGAATAAGGCTAAAATTATGAGAGAGATAGAAGAAGTCACTAAATTAATTTACAATTATTTATACCAAAATAGAATACGAGATGAATAATTCTGCAACTACAAGACGAATTTCCAAAATTGCTTTACAATACAATGGAAATGATAAAGGCACAGCTGAAATGGTATATTCCAGCAATTTGTTATCCGATACTGCTGAAAATCAATTCCAAGAGATGAAAGCGGTAGCAGAGCGAAATAAGAATGTAAAGAATTGGGCTTTAACGGGGTATATTTCTCCCGAGAGAAGTGAAGAAAATGAAATCTCTAATGAAGTTTTGGTAGATATTACCCTGAAAGCTCTACAAAAAGTTGGTGTTACAAAAGATAATCAAATTCGACTAGATATTCATAACTCTACAAAACACAAACATATTCATTTTGTAGTCAATAGAGTGAATACATATGGGAAAAACACAATAAAAGCTCATAAAATAGGAGAATTATTTGGACAAGCTGTAAGGGAGATTTGTAAGGAAATGAATCTTAAAACTGATGTAGAAATCAGCAAAGAAAAGAAAGAGAAAATGCTTGGAAATCTACAAAAATCTCTGAAAAAAGCCTCTAATTTTGATGAATTGATTAGTGAAATGGATAAATTGGGTTACAAAGTAATACTGTCAGAAAATGTAAAAATAGGCGTTTCAGGAATGCGGATTGTAAAACTTTCTGATATTAATACAGAAACAAAAAGGGAATATTTAGCAGGATACAAACTTTCGGAGATTACCAATAAGTTGAAAATTAAGAATATAAAAGATATTTTGGAGCAAAATAGTTCTATTCTAAAAAGAGAAAAAGAAGAAATAAATAGACCAAGAAGAAGGTTTTAAACTAAATGTAAAATTAAGAAAAATGAATACAGAAAATAATAAAATGGATAATGGTTTAGAATTACTAAACAAAGTCATAAAGAGCAATGAGGATAACATAGAAAAACTGACAGATGTAGTTTTTGTTTATCAAAATATTTTAAATTTAGTGGGTGAGTTTGAAAGCTCAGCTAGTTCACTAAATCATAGAATAAATAATTTTGAAACTTCATTTAAAGACTTTTCTAAACAAATTGAAAGCACCACAAAATTTATTCCTAAGAGTATTAAAACAGATTTATCCGAAAATACACTTTCAAGATTAGAACATTTCGAGAAGAAATCCAAGTCATTAAAATACTTATTGATAGGTAGTTTTAGTTGTTTGGGAATAGCAATTATTGTAATGTGTTCATCATTTTATCTTTCTAAGCAATGGTATGATACAAGTATAAAAACCAAAGAAGAAATTAGAAGCCAAATTTTTAAAGAAATGAGAGCAGAAGGTAAAGAGTTTTATGATATAGAAATATTTAATCGGTTGAAAATGAATACAGAAATCATCAATAAATGGATTAAGAGAAATCCGAAACAAGGAAACAATTTTCTAAAGTTTAAAGAAGGGTATGAAGCAAGGTAAAATTTAGTATATTTGCCCCTGTTTAACCATAAGAAATCATTATGTCTTTCAACGAAGATTCACGCGTAAAAATTCCAGCCCTTTTGCACTTAGCAAGGCTTGATTATGAATATATTCCACGAAATCAGCATTCTAATCGTATTGAGAAAAATAATATTTTCTCGATAATATTCAAAGAAGGAATTAAAAATATTAATCCTAATATATCTGATGATGAGGTAAATAAACTTTTGGAAGAAATTAGTGCATCCTTAGAATTTGACGATTTGGGAAGAGATTTTTATCAGTGTTTGACTTCTTCGAGTGGAATTAAACTGATTGATTTTGAAAATTTTGAAAAAAACTTATTCCATTTTACTACAGAATTAGTTTATAAAAGTGGAGAAGAGGAATTTCGTCCAGATATTACAATCTTAATTAATGGAATGCCTTTGGCTTTTGTGGAGGTTAAGAAACCCAATAACCGAGAAGGAATTATAGCTGAACGCAATCGAATGAATCGTCGTTTTAGAGCAAAACATTTTAAAACTTTTGCCAATATTACACAATTGATGATTTTTTCTAATAATATGGAATATGAAGATGGTGTAACAGAGCCTATTATGGGGGTATTTTACAGTACTTCGGCATATGGAAATCTTCATTTCAATTATTTCCGTGAAGAAGAAATATTAGATTTGACGCACATTTTAAAACCTGAAAATGAAGAGTTTGAGAATTTTCTACTAAAGGATAATAATATTGCTGAAATCAAATATTCTCCTGAATTTATCAAGAATAAGGACTATAATTCACCTACACATCGGGTTCTCACTTCGCTATTTCATAAGAAAAGATTGGCTTTTTTACTCAAATATGGAATAGCTTATGTGCGTGAGGAAAACAAAGACACAGCACAGCAAGAATGGCAAAAACACATAATGCGTTATCCACAGATTTTTGCAACATTTGCTATTGAAAAAAAACTTAATGAAGGTATTAATAAGGGAATAATTTGGCATACGCAAGGCTCTGGAAAAACAGCCTTGGCATATTATAATGTGCAGTTTCTGACAGATTATTTTCAGAAAAAGGGCGTTATTCCTAAATTTTATTTCGTGGTGGATAGATTAGATTTAGCTAATCAAGCACAATCGGAATTTGCTAAACGAGGATTAGAAGTGAAACGAGTAAATTCTCGCCAAGATTTTGTGGAAAATATGAAATCTACAAGTGTGGTAATGGGTAGTTCTGGAGGAGCTGAAATTTCGGTAGTTAATATTCAAAAATTTAGTGAAGATAGTGTTTCAGAAGAAAAAGCAGATTATGATGTAAATATCCAGCGCATTTATTTTGTAGATGAAGCACATAGGAGTTTTAATCCTAAAGGAGATTATTTTTTAAATCTTTTAAAATCCGATAAAAATGCTATAAAAATAGCTCTTACAGGAACACCTTTATTGAAAGAGGTAGCTAAGAACTATGATTCCAAGACGCTTTTTGGAGATTATATACATAAATATTACTATAATAAATCCATTGCCGATGGCTATACACTTCGTCTTATTCGTGAAGAAATAAATACTGAGTATAAGATGAAGATGCAGGAAGTAATGGAGCAAATATCGGTAAAAGCAGGCGAGATTTCTAAAAGTAAAATTTTTGCTCATCAAAAATTTACAGCTCCAATGTTGGATTATATTGTAAATGATTTAACAGAATTCCGGCAAAGAAATGCAGATGAATCTCTCGGAGCAATGGTGGTGTGTGACACTTCGGAACAAGCCAAAGAATTATATAAACAGTTTAAAGAAAAATATGCTAAAGAAAATTCTGAGCAAGAGGATAGTAAACTATATGGAAAAGCGAGATTTATCCCTACAAAAGCATCACTTATCCTGCATGATGTAAATGATAAAGTTACCCGTGAAAGCGAAATCAAGGATTTTAAAATCGGAAAAATAGATATTTTATTTGTTTATAATATGTTGCTCACGGGCTTTGATGCTAAAAGGTTGAAAAAACTGTATTTGGCTCGTGTGGTAAAAGACCATAATCTATTGCAAACTCTCACAAGGGTAAATCGTCCTTATAAAAATTATAGATATGGATTTGTTGTAGATTTTGCAGATATATCGGCTCAATTTGAAAAAGCAAATTATAATTATTTAGAGGAATTGAAGGCTGAATTGGGCGATGAAATGGAACATTATTCTAATCTTTTCAAAACTAGAGCGGAAATAGAAAATGAAATAGCCGAAATCAAAGAGACTCTCTTCCATTACGATACAAAAAATAGAGAAAATTTCAGTAATCAAATTACTGAAATCAATGATAAAAAGCGTCTTTCAGAACTTTTGAAACAGCTTATCAATGCCAAGGAACTCCGAAATATTATTCGTTTACAAGGTGAAGATGATTTGCTGAAAAAAGCAGATTTTTCTCTTTGGCATGATTTTCTAAAAATAGTTTCGGCTCGAATGGAGATGCTAAAATATATAGAAAGTATCAACGAAGGTGAAACCATTTCTAATTTGCTAAATGTAGCACTTGAAGATATTTATTTTCAGTTTGTAAAAATATCCGAAAGCGAACTAAAAATAGCTGATGAATTGCAACAAAAACTCCGCAGAACACGAGAGGAAATGCAACTGAATTTTGACCCAAAAGACCCACAATTTGTATCGCTTCGGGAGGAATTAGAACGCATTTTTAGAAGTAAAAACCTAAATGAAACTACACAAGAAGGAATTCAGGAGCATATCAGAATTTTAGACAAAATCTATGATGAAGTAAGAGAAATAAACCGAAAAAATGCTCTTCTGAAAGAGAAATATAAAAATGATGAACGCTATGTTCGTGTACATAAAGAATTGAAAAACAATCAATTTAAAGATAAAAAAGAAAGTCAAATTTACAAAGCCCTTTTAGCAACAAAAGAGGATGTAGATGATATTGTTCTTAGAAATAGCCAAATTATTAAGAATGAAGGTTTCTTTGCCCAAGATATTATGCAAAAAATCATTTTCCATTTTATGGATACTTATAGATTAATAAAAGAAGAAGATGAAAAAGCATATGAGGGAGTGCAGAACATTAGCAATCTTATCATATCAGAATATAAACAAGGGTGGCAATCATGGAGATAATATAAATAAAAGATGACAGATATAAAATATATTACCGAAACTAAAAAACTAATAGACGACTTAAAGAGCGTTTGTGCCAATTATGGCTTAGGGAATGATGGGAATGAGTTTAAAATCATTTCACAAGTATTTTTGTATAAATATTTGAATGATAAATTTTCATATGAGGTAAAAAAAGTAAATCCAGAACTTGCCTCTGCCGAAAATTTTCAGACAGCATATGAGCAAATGCCAGATTCGAAAAGACAGTTTTTGTTGGCTCGTGTGGGCAATAAAGCACCACATCTGAAACCAAATCAGCTTCTTTCTCATCTCTATAACAATCAGAATCAGAATAATTTTGCTGAAATTTATTTTGATGGAACGCTTCGTAATATTAGCCAAGAGAATATTAGTTTGTATTCTATCACATCAGCTTCTGGAGCAAAGGATAAAATGTTTGATGATCTAAGCCAATTCATTACCGATGCTTCCCAAAGAGATAATTTCTGTAAAGCATTAGTTAATAAGCTGGTGAATTTCAGTTTTGAAAAAATGTTTTCAGAGAAATACGACTTTTTTGCTACTATTTTTGAGTATCTTATCAAGGATTATAACTCCGATAGTGGTGGAAAATATGCAGAATATTATACACCTCACGCAGTAGCTCGTATTATGGCATCTATTTTAATGGGTAAAGCACAAGATGTGAAAGATGTAAAAGTATATGACCCCTCGGCAGGTTCAGGTACTTTATTGATGAATATAGCTCATGCTATTGGCGAACAAAATTGTACAATTTATTCTGAAGATATTTCGCAAAAGTCTAGTAATATGCTTAGGCTTAATCTGATACTCAATAATTTATCCTATTCTATTCCGAATATTGTAAAAGGGAATACTATTTTAGAGCCTTCCTATCTCAATCAGAAGTTTGATTATATTGTATCCAATCCACCTTTTAAACTAGATTTTTCGGATTATAGAGATAATTTGGATAAAGACAGTAATCGAGAGCGATTTTTTGCAGGAATTCCTAACATTCCAAAGAAAGATAAAGATAAGATGGCTATTTACTTGCTTTTTATTCAGCATATTATGTATTCATTGAACGAAAAAGGCAAGGCAGCAATCGTAGTTCCTACAGGTTTTATCACAGCACAAAGCGGTATAGAGAAAAAAATCCGTGAAGCACTTATTGATAGAGGTTGGCTCAGAGGTGTTATAAGTATGCCTAGCAATATTTTTGCTACTACAGGTACCAATGTTTCTGTTTTGGTTTTAGATAAAAACGCTGGAAGCGAAAAAATAATTCTGATGGATGCTTCTAAATTAGGAGAAACTGTAAAAGAAGGTAAAAACCAACGGACTGTACTTTCAGCCGAAGAAGAACAAAAAATCATAGATACT
>CAKAOY010000020.1 GCA_916710115.1 uncultured Bergeyella sp. | reverse complement strand
TTTCGCATTTTTAAATGTTATTTACTAAAAGTTTGGATTATAGTATCTTCTTTTCCATCTGAATTCCAGTCAATTTTTTGTTCAACTACCAATTTATCATCGGTTATTTCTTTAATACTATAGGTTTCTTCTGGAATATCCTCTTCAGCATTGGTTATTTGATATTTTAGTGTTAGCTTACCATCTTTTATACTATATGTACCATTTTTTACTTCTTTTTCGCATCGTTGGTTTTCTTCATTGAATTCATATTCGTTTAGGATAGCTTTTTTATCAGCTCCGAATTCCCAATGAGATTGTGAGGAGCAACTATCTAATACTTCATCTGTCGCTTGTTTTTCTCCATTTAGTGTTATAGAAAATTTTTCTCTAAACCAAGTTCCTTCAAGTTTTTGTTCGGGTGTTTTTTCTTTATTTTGAGGATTTGTTGTTTTAGTAGTATTGTTATCTCTATCATTACAAGAATAAACACCAATTAGTGTCATTGCACTTAGTGCTAAGTATGCTATTTTTTTCATTTTATTAAGTTTATTTATATATTATGATTATTTTTTTACAAAAGTAGTGGTTACTATATCTTCCACACCGTCTTCATTCCAATCAACTTTTTGTTCAATAACCAAGTTTTTGTCAGTAAGTTCCTTGATGTCAAATCTATTTACTTGTTGAGAGTAATCTGTTTGTTGTGTATCTTTAATTTTATAGGTTAATTTATTATTACCTAGATAGTATGTAGCCTCCGTAGTTTCGCTTTTACATTTTTCTTCTTTTCCTTTGCCTTCGAGTAGGAATTCAGCCATCACCAATTTTTTGTCAGCTGTGAAATCCCAATGAGACTGTTTTGTACAATCATTTTCGTCAAATTTTTCTGTTTTATCAGCGTATTTTACCTCGTATTTGGCTCTGTACCAATTACCAATTATTTTTTGTTCGGTGGTTTTTTCAGCTGTTTTTGTCTGAGGTTCGTCGTTGTCTCTATTATTACAAGAAACGCTCACTAATGCGATGGCAGATAGTGCCATGAATACTGTTTTTTTCATTACTACTAAAATTTATATTACTTTTCTATGACAAAGTTAAGAGTATTTTTTTACTTTCAAAAATAATTTAGTTTTTTTTATTGCGTTTATAAATAAAAATGATTTTAATACGGATAAATATAATGTTATATAAACCTAATGTGATGTAGAATTATAAAATATTTAGATGTGTAATGTAGTATTTATAATTTATAAAAAATAATAAATTTGAATAATATGATAATTAAAATCTAAAATTATAATAGTAGTTATCAATGTTTTATTTAAACTGTTTTTAAATTTTGTTTTTTTAATGAAGTTAATATAATTTATAGGATGAAAATATATATTTTTGCGAAAATTTTATAAAAAAGATAATGAAAGCACTGAATTATTTATTAGTAGGATTGGCTTTGGTAGGGTGTAGTAAAAATACTACTGCTGAGAAAGATGTGACAGCAGAGACTCCAAAGCAGGTATCGGAATTGATGGAAAAAGCTAGAAATTTCTTTAAATCAGTAAGTACCCTTACTCCAGAGGCAATACCAAACGAGAAAATTGAGTTAGGAAAAAAACTTTACTTTGAAACAAAACTTTCGAAAGAAGGTAATATTAGTTGTAACTCTTGCCACAGACTTGATGGATTTGGAGTGGATAATTTGCCAACTTCTCCTGGTGATGCAGGTAAACTTGGGGTGAGAAACTCTCCTACGGTAATCTATGCTAGTCTTCATACAATGCAGTTTTGGGATGGAAGAGCAAAGGATGTAGAGGCTCAAGCAGAAGGCCCAATCTTAAATCCTGTGGAGCATAATATCCCATCGGCAGAATTTTTAGAAAATCGATTGAGAGAGATTCCAGAGTATCAAGAGTTATTTAAAAAGGCTTTTCCTAATGATGCTCAACCAATTACATTTAAAAATATAGCTGATGCAATTGGTGCATTTGAAAGACAATTTAATCCAGTATCTCGTTTTGATAAATATCTTGATGGTGATGATTCAGCTCTTACTCAGCAAGAGAAAGATGGCTTGCAAACTTATATTAACACAGGATGTATCACTTGCCACTCAGGAATTGCAGTTGGCGGGCAAATGTTCCAAAAATTTGGGGTATTTGATGAATATCAGAAATATACAAAATCCAAAAAAGTGGATTTAGGTCTTGCAGATATTTCTAAAAAGGATACAGATAAATTTATGTTTAAAGTACCTGGGTTGAGAAATGTGGAGAAAACAGCACCTTATTTCCATGATGGTTCAGTACAGAAACTCGAAGACGCTGTAAGAATTATGGCAAAAGTTCAGCTGAATAAAGATCTTAAAGATAAAGAGGTTACAGATATTGTAGCTTTCTTGAAAACCCTCACTGCTGATATAGATGCAAAATATAAAAAATAGATAATGAAAAACGAAGGTAAGTGTCTTATCGATGCTTACCTTTTTTGTTTTTAATCTAAAATTTTTAAAAATAAGCCTTTGATTTTCTTTTAATTAAAAGTAAATAGTAAATTTGCACCATTTTTAAAACGAAATGAAAAAAAATAAGATACTTGAAAATATAAGTCTATTCACAGCAGGGGCAAAAGGAGTGGCTATTGGCCGTTCTGAAGAGGGAAAAACTATTATTGTTTCTGGCGCAGTACCAGGTGATGTGGTGAATGTGCGGGTGAAAAAATCCAAATCCAAATATATAGAGGGTGAGGTAGCTGATATTCTGGAGTATTCCGAAGATAGAGTAGAGCCGAAATGCAATCACTTTGGAGTTTGTGGTGGGTGTAAGTGGCAAAATATGAGTTACGAAAAACAACTATTCTATAAGCAACATGAGGTGGTGAATAATATCAAGAGAATCGGCGGTGTGGATAGTTTTGAGGTGATACCTATACTTGGTTCAGTAGAGCAATTCCATTACAGAAATAAAATGGAGTTTTCATTTTCTAATGCTCGCTGGCTTACTCAAAATGAAGTGAATTCCGCAGAGGATATTTCTGATAGGAATGCTTTGGGATTCCATATCCCAGGTATGTGGAGTAAGATTTTGGATTTAAAAGAGTGCTATTTGCAGGAAAATCCGTCTAATGAACTTCGCTTAGCAGTGAAATCCTTTGCTGAAGAACACCAAATGGAGTTTTATGATGTGAAAAACCAAGAAGGATTTTTGAGGACGATGATGCTCCGTCAAAATTCTAAAGGTGAGTGGATGGTATTTTTCCAGTTTTATAGAGAAGAAAAAGAAAATCAACAAAAATTATTTGATTTCGTACTTGGTAAGTTTCCGCAAATTAAGACTTTGTTATTTGCTATTAATCCAAAAGGGAATGACTCTGTGTATGATTTGGAGGTACAGAACTATTATGGAGAAGGTTTTTTGATGGAGGAAATGGATGGATTAAAATTCAAAATAGGGGTAAAGTCTTTTTTCCAAACAAACTATAAACAAGCCCTTGAATTATACAGAAAAACTCTTGAATTTGCGGATTTGAAAGGAGGCGAAGTTGTATATGACCTTTATACGGGTACAGGGACTATTGCTCAATATATTGCTCGAAAGGCAAAATATGTGATTGGTATAGAATCCGTACAAGAGGCAATAGATGCAGCTACGGCACACGCAAAACTTAATGGGTTAACCAACTGCAACTTCTACTGTGGGGATATGAAGGATATTTTTACAGAGGATTTCATTGCGAAACATCCGAAACCAGATGTCCTCGTAACCGATCCACCACGGGATGGGATGCATCATAAAGTAGTAGAGCAAATTCTAAAACTTCTTCCGCCAAAAATTGTATATGTAAGTTGTAATTCTGCAACTCAGGCCAGAGATATAGCCTTAATGAAAGACTATTACGAAGTGGTGAAAATACTCCCTGTGGATATGTTCCCGCAAACTCACCATGTGGAAAATATAGCTTTATTGATAAGAAAATAAAATCTAAATACAGAAAAATCTCCCTGTTTTGGGGAGATTTTTGTTTATAGGGAATATCTTAATTGGATAAAATCTGTTGGGCATGTTCCTTTGTTTTTACTTTGGTGATGATGTCTATACAGATACCTTTCTCATCAAAAATAAAGGTTGTTCGTACAATACCCATAAATTCTTTACCCATAAATTTTTTCAATTGCCAAACTCCAAATTTTTCAATAATTTCTCTTTGCTCATCGGCTATTAAATCGTATTGAAAACCATATTTCGTGTGGAATTTTTTTTGTTTTTCTATAGAATCAGCACTAATTCCTAAAATGTTAAATCCTTGCTTTTTTAGGTTTTCTATATTATTGTTTAGATTACAGGCCTCTGCTGTACAGCCTGGAGTGTTGGCTTTTGGATAGAAAAAAATAACAAGTTTTTTACCTAAAAAATCGGCGGAGTTTATTGGTTTTCCATCTTGGTTTAGCCCCTCAAAAGTGGGGATTGGTTTTCCTATTTCTAACATAATTTTTTAATTTTACACAAAATTAAATAAAATGACGAAAAAACAAAGAGCAGAAATTATAATGTCGGAGTTAGAAAAACTCTATCCTGAGGTGTATGTCCCTCTTGATCATACGGATGAATTTACACTCTTGGTGGCGGTGGCTCTATCTGCTCAGACTACGGATAAAAAAGTAAATCAAGTAACACCAGCTCTATTTGCTGTAGCGGGAACTCCTCAAAAAATGGCAAAGATGGAAGCCGAAGAGATTCGAGAATATATCAAAGAAGTAGGACTATCAACTTCAAAATCTAAAAATTTGAAGAGAATGGCAGAAATTCTGGTGGAGAAACACAATGGTATAGTCCCTGAATCCTTTGAACTATTAGAGGAACTGCCAGGGGTTGGGCATAAAACGGCCTCAGTAGTGATGAGTCAAGCTTTTGGGCATCCTGCATTCCCCGTAGATACTCATATTCATAGATTAATGACGCAGTGGAAACTAACTAATGGTAAAAGTGTAGTGCAAACAGAAGTCGATGCCAAGAAACTTTTCCCAAAGGATAAATGGAATAAATTGCATATTCAAATAATATTTTATGGAAGAGAATATTCTCCTGCACGAGGTAATGGGACCAAAGATTTCATCACACCTATGCTTTTTAAAAAATGATTAATTACCAAAATAAAAATGCCATTAAGCACACTAAATAAATATCTCCCCCCAAATGCTCTATCGTATATTACCGAATGGCTGGGGACACATAAGATTGATATCCACATAAAGAGAGACCGAAAATCTAAATTAGGAGATTATTGTAAGCAAGCCAATGGACGACATATGATAAGCATCAACCATAGCCTCCAACCCGAGTTGTTTTTCTTTGTTTTTACCCATGAGTTGGCTCATTTATTAGTTCGTGAGCAATATAAACAGCGAGTTGCCCCTCACGGGATGGAATGGAAACGAACTTTTGGATTAATGATTTTAGAAAGTCTGTCGGTATATAATGATAATTTGAAGCCGATACTGATTCGTTTTGCCAAGAATCCAAAGGCAAGTTTCTATTCTAGTGAAGAGTTGGTGAGATATTTTCGAATGGAGGAAAACATCACCTATATAGAGCATCTTTTGCCAAATGATATTTTTCTGTATCGTGGGGTTTTATATAGATTTTTGGGTAAAATGAGAACCCGATACCGATGCCTCAATCTTGAAACAAAAATGGAATATCGTTTTAGCCCTTTGGTAGAGGTGGATAAGGTAGATGAGTAGTCTTAAAATATAAATTATTACTTTTGCAAAATGAAAATATTATATCTAGAAACTTCGTCTAAAAATTGCTCTGTAGCCGTTTCTGATGGAGATAAATTGTTATGTCTTTGTGAGGAGCGATCGGAGGGATATAAGCAGTCGGAAAATCTTCACACCTTTGTGCAATGGGCCTTGGAAGGTGCTGAAATTTCGTTGCAGGAGATAGATGCCGTATGTTTAGGTATGGGGCCAGGTTCTTATACCGGACTTCGTATTGGAGCTTCTTCTGCGAAGGGCTTTTGTTTTGGCTTATCAGTACCTTTGTTAGCGATTAATTCTCTACATTCTATGATGAGGCCGTTCCTCTCTATGGGATATGATTTGGTTATTCCATTGGTTGATGCCCGTAGGATGGAGGTTTATACAGCTGTTTTTGATGGAAATACAGGTGAAACTTTGGTGGAAACACATCCCAAAATTTTAGATGAAAATTCTTTTTTGGAATATAAGGGGAAGAAAATCCTTTTCGTAGGAGATGGAACTAAGAAAACACAAGGAATTCTTTTCTTTGAGGCGGAATATAATGAAGATGTTTATCCCTCGGCAAAATATATGATAGAGGAAGCCGTAGGTAAATTTCATTCCCAAAAATTTGAGGATATTGCCTATTTTGAGCCTTTTTATTTGAAAGAATTTCAAGGTGTGAAAATGAAAAAATAATTCACACGAATATAAAATTATATAAAATTATATAAAATGAAACTAAATAATATTTTTCTGGGTATTGGTATATTTTTAGGTATGTTGGCACAAGCTCAATTTACTCAGTATAATATTGTAAAAGAAGTCCAGACAAAGAAAAAAGGAGTAGTAGTTTCGGCCCACCCATTGGCAAGTGAGGCTGGTATAAAAATGCTGAACAAGGGAGGAAATGCCTTTGATGTGGCTATCGCAACGCAGTGGGCATTAGCCGTGGTGTATCCTCAGGCAGGAAATATTGGAGGAGGTGGTTTTATGGTGGCTACGACTTCTAAAGGTGAAAAATTTACACTAGACTATCGCGAGACTGCTCCTAAAAATGCTCGTCGAGATATGTATATAATAGATGGTAAAACTCGTACAGAACTTTCCCAATATGGAGGTCTATCCGCAGGAGTGCCTGGTAGTGTGGCTGGATTGTATGCTACCCTTCCTTATGCTAAACTTCCTATGAAAACATTAATCCAACCAGCAATTGATTTGGCGGAAAAAGGATTTGCAATCACCCAAGCAGAAGCGAATCTTCTCAATCAGAAAAGACAAGAATTTTTGGATAATAATATTAAGCCTACGCCTTTTGTGAAGAATAAACAATGGGAAGCAGGTGATATTTTGGTGCAAAAAGATTTAGCAAAAACACTACGAAGAATTCAAAAATATGGTCAAAGAGAGTTCTATGAGGGTGAAACAGCAAAACTCATTGCTAGCGAGATGAAAAATAATAAAGGAATCATCACATTGGAAGACCTTAAGAATTATCGTGTAAAATTCCGAAAACCACTTATTTTTGAACACAAAGGTTATCAAATCATTACGATGCCTTTGCCTTCCAGTGGTGGGATTCTCCTCAACCAAATGTTGTCAATGAGTCGGTTAGCTTCTTTGGAGCAATATCAGGCTCTCTCACCGGAGGCCGTGCAAATTATGGTAGAGGCAGAACGCCGTGCTTATGCCGATAGGTCAGAGTATATGGGGGACCCAGATTTTGTCCAAGATAATACTACAAAACTCATAGACCCAAAATATATAGAATCTCGTTGGAGTAGTTTTGACAAGAACCAAGCCACGCCAAGTGCCTCTGTTGGTAAAACATCAAACTCAGTCCCTGAAAAGGAGCAAACAACCCATATCAGTATTTTGGATAAAGAAGGTAACGCAATATCAATAACAACAACCCTCAATGGATATTATGGAAGTAAGACTGTAGTTTCAGGAGCAGGATTTTTGCTCAATAATGAGATGGATGACTTTTCAATAAAACCAGGAGTACCAAATCTTTATGGAGCCATAGGAGGAGAGGCAAATGCTATTGCACCAAAGAAAAGGATGCTAAGTTCTATGACTCCAACAATTATTCTCAAAGATGGTAAAACTTTTATGGTTATAGGAACCCCTGGTGGGACAACAATACCAACCTCAGTATATCAAGCTATTACGGGAGTGATAGATTTTAAACTTCCACCAACTTTGGTAATTAATCAACCACGATTTCATCATCAGTGGTTACCTGAAAAAATATTTATTGAAAAATATTTTCCTAAAACGACCATTAATACTTTATCTGAGAAAAAATATACCTTTGAAGAGCGAAGTAATATCGGTAAGTTAGAACTGATTTTGATAGATGAAAAGGGAAATGTTATAGCCATTGCTGATCGTCGAGAAGCGGATTCCGTAGGTGTGGAGGAATGATTTTGAAATAAGAAAGCCTTATCGGAAAAATATCTGATAAGGCTATTTTTTTACTTAATAAACTTTTTCCACCATTTTTCAAAGGATTGTTCCTTGTTGCATAGTTGGACTATTTCACCAATTTTAGGTGTTAGAATGTTGAGTTTTTCTTTCTCTGCAATTTTAGAAATATTTTCCAAAGGCTCATACCAAGCATGCTTTGATAGTGCAAATTTAGAATTATGCCCTGTAAAATACTTCTCTGCATTAAGTTCTTTCATTGCTTTTTTCAAATCTTCAGGGAGAAAATGAATATATCGCCAATTTATACTATATTGCCCATTTTCCATCAAGGCAAAATCAATTTTTGGGAATCGTCGAGCAATTTCAGCAATGTGCCTGCCATATCCACTATCTCCACCAATATATATAGTCTGTTCCTCCGTTTGGAGCATAAAAGCACCCCAAAGTGTCTGTTTTCCAAGAATCCCACGCCCCGAAAAATGCCTTGTCGGTAGACAGGTGAATTTTAAATTCTCTATCATCGTATCCTCATTCCAATCAAGTTCGGTGATGATTTCAGGAGAAAAATTCCAATACTCAAAATGCGACCCTACTCCTAATGTCGTTAGAATTCTTTTTATTCGCGAGCGGATTTGTTTCATCAAGTGATAGTCCAAGTGGTCCCAATGGTCATGGGTGATTATCAATAAATCTATATCCTCTGGAAGGTCTTTTTCTGAATATTGATATTCCGAATCAAATGGAGCCATTAAGAAAGAAAATGGCGATGCTGAATGTAATACAGGGTCTATAAGGATATTTTTATCGTTGATTTTTAGGAAATAAGACGAATGACCGAGCCAAACTAAACTGTTGTTTTCTAGTGTGTTGAGGTTAGTATTTACAGTGGGTATTTTTTCAATAGGTCTGAGGTTTTTTACTTTTTTAAAGAAGAAATTATATGTGTTTTCAATGAAGGATTTATCGGAAGTTAGTTGAGGAGTATCCTCTAAGTTTTGGAATTTCCCATTCTTATAATTAGGTGATTTTTTGATTCGTTCTGTTCGCTTTCCATTCGGGATTTTTCCGAAATTTGGCATATTTAGAATGAATATGGTCAAAATACTAATAATTAAAATACCTACCAAAAGGGTTAATAAAATGCCTTTTATACTCATTTTATTGATGATTTTTATTAATTTTTGTCTGCAAAAATAATAAAATCAATAAATATTGTTTAAATGAATTTTAATATTGTTTTAATTTTTTTTGGTTATATCAGAAAAAAGTTTTTTCTTTGCAAAATAAAATTTCATAAGAATAAAATGTCAGAAAATCTGAATACATATCAACTTCATAATACTCGCATATCTTCTGTATGCGTGTGTAGATGTTTGGTATGTTCTGCAATGGTAATTCCATAGGCATCAGGTTTTCTATGTATATATACGATAAAAAAGATATTATATAATAAGGAGAATAAGATGCATGTCTTATTCTCTTTTTTTTGTTAAAAATAAAATAAAAAATGAAACGACAAAATCTTAGTCTATTGCTTTTAGGAAGCATTTTTGCAATGCCTATTGTAGGGAAGGCACAGCAGACACCTACGGAAAAAAATATTGATGAGGTAGTGATTGTGGGTTCCCGTGTTGGGGGGCGTAGTAATGTAGAAAGTCCAGTACCAGTAGATGTTTTTGATTTGAAAAAAAGCGGAGTGCAACTTCCTCAGACAAATATTAATCAGATACTGAATTCCATTGCTCCATCTTTTACCTCTACGGTGCAAGTTGCGGCAGATGGCACAGACCATTTAGACCCTGCTCAGCTTAGAGGTTTGGGACCAGACCAGACTCTTGTACTTCTTAATGGTAAGAGACGGCATACTTCGGCGTTTATTAATGTAAATGGAACTCCAGGTAGAGGTACTGTGGGCACCGATTTGAATGCTATTCCGTCTTTTGCATTGACAAAAATAGAAGTTTTGAGAGATGGAGCATCTGCACAATATGGCTCTGATGCTATTGCAGGGGTACTTAATCTTCAATTGAAAAGAGACAGAGGCTTCACTGCTCAGCTTAGTTACGGAGGTAATCTTACTTCCACAGCTAAGGACCATACAGGAATTTACGATGGGCAACAAGGGCAGTTGGACCTTAATTATGGTTTGGATTTAGGGAAAAAAGGTGGTTTTGTGAATCTCACTTTTTCAGGGCAATTCCGCGAACCGACCTATCGTGCGGGAGTTTTTAATGGGACGATATATAACACTTATAATGCCATAGAGCAGAGAGCTTTGGAGGATGGTATCAACCTTTCTTCGTATTTTGATAATATTAAGACGATTAGTAATCCAAATGCATTCATTGGACTTATCCAGAAGTATGCTCAGCAAGTGGGATATTTAGATGCGTCTTTGCAGACTCAAATTCAATCAGCAACGAGTATTTTTCAACTTCAAAATTTATTAAAGGGAGATGTATCTGATAAGGAATTGGAATATAGAGGGTTGGATAGAAGGGATTTTAATATGAAAATAGGCCAGTCTAAAATGTATTCGTTGCAATCATTTATTAATACTGAAATTCCAATTTCTGATGATTGGAAGGTATATGCTTTTGGGGGACATACATTTAGAAGTGGGAATGCAGGAGGGTTTTATCGCCGTCCGAATCAATCGAGAACTTTTACGGGATACTATGCAAACGGATTCTTGCCAGAAATAGCTACAGATATAGAGGACACTTCACTTTCTGCGGGTATAAAGGGGAAATTAGGTGAGTGGAGTATAGATTTTAGTAATACCTTTGGGCAAAACGCCTTTGCTTACATTATCAAAAATACGAGTAATACGAGTTTGAGATTTAAGTCACCAAGAGAGTTTGATGCAGGCTCTTTGCGATTTGTTCAGAATACGATTAATTTAGATTTCTCTCGTCCAATAAGGCTTTTTTATAAGTCCAACCTCTCTTTTGGAGCAGAGCAACGCCACGAGGTTTTTCAAATAAAAGCAGGTGAGGAGGCATCTTATGCGGTTTATGATATTTATGGAAATGTCCAAACAGGGGAGACCGTTTCGATGAATAAACCTACAGACTTTTTTGGTAATAATCTACCAGGTGGGGCTCAGGTATTTAGTGGTTTTAGAGCAGAGACAGCCTTGAAGAAACATAGAAATGTGTATGCCCTCTATGGAGAGTTTGAGACAGATATTACCCCTTGGTTGCTTGCTAATGCTGCGGTTCGTTTTGAAAATTATTCGGATTTTGGGAATACAACCAATTATAAACTCGCTACGAGAGTGAAAATTACTAAGGACTTGAACTTCCGTGCAGCAGCTTCCACAGGCTTCCGTGCCCCATCTATTCACCAAATATATTATACCAATACGGGGACACTCTATTTGAATGGTAATCTGATTGAGACAGGAACCTTCAATAATGAATCACAAGTGGCAAAACTTTTCGGTATTGATAAATTAAGAGAAGAAAAATCTAAGTCTATCAGTACAGGAATTACTTATCGCATACCAAAGGCGAGGTTATCCTTTACATTGGATGCTTATTTCATCAGAGTGGATGATAGGATAGTCTTGACTGAGACATTTTCTCGTCCATCATCAGCGAGCACACCTTCGGCAATATCTCTTCAACAACTTTTTGACCAAGCAAATGTAAGTGCAGCGCAATTCTTTGCAAATGCCGTGAACGCTCAGACTCGAGGAGTAGATTTTGTGGCAAGCTATACTTTAAAATTAGGAAAAGCAACATTAAATAATGATTTTGGAATTAATTTGACTCAAACGAAGCAAGTAGGTGGAGTGAAAGTCCCAGAAATTGTGAAACTCAATGGCTTGGAGAATAGTTTCTTTTCAGAAAGAGCAAGAGTATATCTCGAATCGGCTGTACCAAGAGTAAAGGCAAGTTTGTCTCATAATTTGACAGTTGGTAAATATGGGGTTTATCTCCGAAATACACTTTACGGTAAGACAACCAGTCCCGCAATAGTCTCTATGGCAAATAGGACGGCAGGCTTTGATTTTGATGCTCTTGGGCATCAAGTTAATGGAGCAAGAATTGTGACCGATTTATCAGGTTCTTATGATTTTAATGAACATATGAAATTTACTCTCGGAGTTAATAACCTTTTTGATATTTTCCCTGAAAGGAATGTCGCTTCAGAGTCCAATAATGACCAGTTTGTTTATAGCCGTTCTACTTCTCAATTTGGACAAAATGGACGATATGTTTTCGTTAGATTGAATTTTAATTTTTAAATATTGAGTGAGTATGAAAATAGAGCAGAAATTAATTTCTGCTCTATTTCGGTTTTAATTAGGATATTGTTAAAACTTAATCATTCAATTTCAAAACAGCCATAAATGCAGATTGAGGTACTTCCACACGGCCGA
>CAKAOY010000019.1 GCA_916710115.1 uncultured Bergeyella sp. | reverse complement strand
TTTCTATGGTAGAAGTTATTTTTTACGCTTATTATATCAATTTTAAATAAAATCTAAAATGAAAAAAATTTTATTAGTCATTATCGGTACGATGATGTTCCAATCTTGCCTAAAAGATAGAGAGGAAAAAATTCCTGTGGCACCATTTGAAGGGGCTATTGTAGAACCCAATATTGGTGGATCGGCAGAACCCAACCAAGTATGGTTTGATTTAAGCACTAATACACACACAACTAACGAGCGTCCTAAATGGGATTTGGCATTCTATTCGGGCAAGGAATTTCGTGTTGGGATAAACTATTCTATAATGATGGCCGCAGGAAAAATAGAAGGAGCAACAGATATAGATAAGGTAACTTCGGAAGTGGTTTCCAACCTAAAAGAAGATGTACAGGTAGCTACATTTACCCCTGATAATGAGCGATATATAGACAATCCTGAAGGAAACTATATCAGTGGTCGTACAGCAATTGGCGAAATATCCGCTACGGAAAAAGATAATGCAATCTATCTCGTCAATATGGGGAAAGAAATCTATAAAGGAGACATAGAAAAAGGCTCTGTATCCACAGGAGGAGACGCCAGAGGTTGGATGAAAGTGCAAATCACTCGTGAGGGTAGTGCCTATAAATTAAAATATGCCAAACTTGATGATACCACCCACAAGGAGGTCATTATCCATAAAAATCCGCAGTATAATTTCACTTTTTTTAGCCTAAAAGATAATAAAGAGGTGAATATCCAGCCAGAGAAGAAGAATTGGGATTTGTGTTTCACTGTATTCACTAATGTGATACCAGGGGCAGGAAGCTATATCTATTCTGATTTCGTGTTAGTGAATAATCTTGGAAATGTAGGGGCTTATGTGATAAGTGTTCCTAATGGGCAAAACGCTACGGAGGTTTATAATAAATTAAGCAAAAAAGATATAGAAGAAAATAAACTTATCTATAATGACCAAAGGACTATTGGTGGCTCTTGGAGAGATGTTTTTAGTAAATCCGTCAATGCTAAAAATATTTACATCATAAAAGATAGTGACGGACTATATTATAAGTTGAGATTCACAAGATTAACAAATATCAAGGAAGAGAGAGGCTATCCTCAATTTGAATATAAAACATTATAAATACAAAAAAATAAAAAAACAAGATATCTTCTGTATCTTGTTTTTTTATTTTTATACCCTCACTGCATCAGGAACCAACAAAGTATAATCCCCATTATGCCGAATAATTTCCCTCACAATACTACTACTAATGAATGATTTTCCTGATGAGGTGAGAAGGAAAACGGTTTCTATCTTTTTCCGAGCCAGAGTCCTATTCGTATGTGTGATGGCCTTTTCAAACTCAAAATCCGCAGGATTCCTTAACCCTCGGAGGATAAATTTAGCATCATTTTTAAGACAATAATCAATAGTAAGACCTTCGTAAAAATCTACCTCTACATTTTTGAAATGAGCAACCGATTTTTTGATAAATTCTATCCTTTTTTCTAATGGAAACATATATTTCTTATCAGAATTTTGTCCAATAGCAATAATAAGTTTATCAAAAAGAGGTACTGCTCGTTCTATAATATCATAATGCCCCAGAGTAATTGGGTCAAAAGAACCTGGGAAAACAGCAATTTTCATATTATATTATTTTTTTAAGGCCTTTTCTACCTCGTTGCCACACAAATCTTTAATGGAAATACCATAATGTCTAGCTTGCTGAGGCAAGATACTCGCCTCGGAGAACCCAGGGTTAGTGTTCATTTCTAATAGGTAAGGTATGCCGTCCATTATAATGTATTCGCTACGCGAGAAGCCCGTCATACCAAGAGATTTATAGGCTTTTATGGCTACTTCCTCTACTTTGGTGCGTATTTCATCGGAGAGTCTTGCTGGAGTAATTTCTTCCGAAAGACCTTCATATTTTGCTTCGTAATCAAAAAACTCCGTTTTAGGAATAATCTCTGTAATCCCCAAAACGATGATCTTTCCCTTGTAGTCTATTACTCCTACGGAGACCTCTGTGCCGTTTAGGAAACTTTCAATTAGCACTTCGTCATCTTCTGCAAATGCTTTATCCAGAGCCTCATCAAATGTGGTAATATCTTTCACCTTAGAGATACCTAGCGAAGAGCCACTTTGGTTGGGCTTTACAAAGAATGGTAATCCAAGTTCGTCAGCAACTTGTTGAGCATCAATGTTAAAACCTTTTCTTAGATAGATGGATTTTGCTGAAGGAATACCATATTTTCCAAGTACAGCCAAGGTATCTTTTTTATTGAAGGTAAGGGCAGATTGATAGAAATTACACCCAGTGTATCGTACCCCGATAGTATCCCAGTAGGCTTGTAGCTCACCATTCTCACCAGGTTTCCCGTGTATGGTATTGAAACATACATCAAATTTTAGTCGGTTTCCATTACCTAAATTTACTGAAAAGTCTCCTTTCTCTATTGGGAGTTTTTCGTTATTTTCGTTGAGGTGATACCACTCATCTTTGAGAATCACTACTTTGAAAACATTATACAAATCTCTATCTAAGGAGTCAAAAATTAATTGACCACTTTTCAGTGATACTTCATATTCATCGGAATAGCCACCCATTACTACGGCTACATTCTTTTTTTCCATTGTAATTTTTTATTAAACTAAATATTTTGATATTTAGGCTTTTGTCTTTTTAGTTGTTTTCTTTTTTGTGACCTTGAAGGCATCTTTATCCTCCAATTCTATCCATTTTTTTACCTCATCAAGGGAAATATTGGCAAGTTCTTCGTTGGTGTATTTCTCGCCATCTTCCTTTTTTGGAATTTTGATATTTGCTTTTTTAAACTTGATAAAGGCTCCCCATCGTCCGTTTTCTATGGAGATTTTTTCGTCTTCCCATTGCTGGATATATCGGTTGGCTTCTTTTTCTAATTTATCTTCTATAAGTTGGACGATATCCTCGTGGCTAAGATTCTCAAAATCATATTTTTTTGGCACATTGATGAAGATATTTTTATACTTCAAGAATGGTCCAAATCGTCCAACTCCTTTGGTTATTGGTTCGTTATTATAGGAGTCAATAGGAGCGTCTGTTTTTTGCTTTTCACGAATGATTTCTTCGGCTCTTTCTTGATTTACGGAGAATGGGTCTTCGCCTTTTGGTAGGGAGATGTAGGTTTCGCCGAATTTCACATAAGGGCCAAATCGTCCAATTCCTACGGATACAGGTTTTCCTTCATAATCTTGTAAGTCAAATGGAATCTTGAATAGTTCCAAGGCTTCTTCTAAAGTGATTGTTACGATATTTTGATTTTTTAGAAGTGAGGCAAAGATTGGTTTGTCTTCATCGTCATTGTCGCCAATTTGTATCATAGCACCGAATCGGCCAATTCGTGCATAGACATTTTTGTTGGTATTAGGGTCTATACCGAGTAGCCTTTCGCCGTTTGCTCGTTTGGCATTTTTTTCTACATTGTCAATTTTTGGATGAAATTTTTGATAAAAATCCGCCATCATTTCTTTCCAAGACTCGTTTCCTTCGGCAATTTTATCAAAATCGTCTTCTACCTTTGCTGTAAATCCATAGTCTAAGATTTCGGAGAAGTTATTCATAAGAAATTCATTAACAACCTCGCCTATGTCGGTAGGTACGAATTTATTTTTATCACCTCCGAATTTTTCAATTATATTTTCTTCTTTGATAGATGATTTTTCTAATGTAAATTTTGCGATTTTTCTCTCCTGAGGGAGAATTTCTCTTTTATCTACATAGTTTCTGTTTTGTATAGTTTGTATGGTAGGGGCATAGGTAGAAGGCCTTCCGATGCCGAGTTCCTCTAATTTTTTTACTAATCCCGCTTCGGTGAATCGAGAGTTTGGTTTCGTAAATCGTTCTGTAGCAGTGATTTTTTTATAGGATAGATTTTCGTTGATATTTACTTTTGGGAGGATTTTTTCGTTGTTTTCTTCTTCATCGTTTTTGGCCAAGTCATACACTTTTAAGAATCCATCAAAAACGACCACTTCTCCCTGCACTTCGAAGTGAGTTGGGAGTGAGGTATCACCAATTTCAATGATGGTTTTTTCTATCTTGGCATTTTCCATCTGAGATGCCAATGTTCTTTTGTAGATGAGTTGATATAGTTTGTTTAGCTGGACATCGTCAATGGATTTAACTGCAAAATTTGTTGGGCGAATAGCTTCGTGGGCTTCCTGTGCCGATGCAGATTTAGTGGTATAATTTCTCGGTTTAGAGTATTGTTCCCCAAATTCATTGATGATATGGTTTTTCGCAGCTTCTATTGCCTCTTGGGATAGATTTACGGAGTCGGTTCTCATATAGGTGATGTATCCTTCTTCGTATAATCTCTGGGCTACTCTCATCGTGGTGGTTACACCGTATCCTAATTTTATAGATGCTTCTTGTTGGAGTGTAGAGGTTGTAAAGGGTGCTGATGCAGAGCGTGTTCCTGGCTTGGTTTCTACATTCAGCACTTTGAAGTTTGCCTCTTTTGAGAGTTTCAAGAATTGCTCTGCTTCTTGTTTATTGGTAAAGTCTTTTTTTAGTTTTGCTGAGAGAGTTTGTTTATTTTTATTGATGAAAGTGCCCTCTACTTTGTAGGTTGCCGTTGGTTGGAAGTTTCTTATTTCTTCTTCTCGTTCTACGATGAGCCTCACGGCTACGGACTGCACACGCCCTGCGGAGAGACCTGTTTTTACTTTTTTCCAAAGTACGGGCGACATTTCAAATCCAACGATTCTGTCGAGTAATCTTCTTGCTTGTTGTGCATTTACAAGGTTTTGGTTTATCTCGCGTGGGTTTTCAATGGCTTTTAGGATTGCATTTTTTGTAATTTCGTGGAATGCAATTCGTTTGGTTTTTTCATCTTTTAGTTTTAGTTCTTGTGCCAAGTGCCATGCGATAGCCTCTCCTTCGCGGTCTTCATCGGAAGCGAGCCATACGATTTCAGCCTTTTTTACGGCTTCTTTCAGTTCGGTTATCAATTTGTTTTTATCCGAAGGGACTTGATAGTCTGGCGTAAAGGTTTCCAAATCTATTCCCATCCCTTTCTTTGGGAGGTCTCGTATGTGTCCGAAACTGGATTTTACGACAAAATCCTTCCCTAAATATTTTTGGATGGTTTTTGCTTTTGCAGGTGACTCAACGATAACTAAATTTTTAGACATCTTAATTTTTTTTACAAAAGTATTAATTTAGTTAAAATCTACCAATAATAACTCATTATTAGTGATTTTTTGATATTCTATTTAATGGTGATAGGAATGGCCTTAATGTTAATATTTCTCGGCTTCGAAAACCTCTAAGAAGTATTTTTCAATTTTGTTTTTTACTTCGTTGGTGTCTATTTTGTGTCCTAATTCTCTTTCCAGGGAGGCCACAGCTTTGTCTTTGATACCACACGGCACGATATACTCAAAGTATTTTAGGTCGGTATTCACGTTGAGTGCAAATCCGTGTATAGTCACCCAGCGAGAGGCCTTTACTCCCATAGCACATATTTTGCGGGCATAGGGTTTTCCTACATCTAGCCAGACACCTGTTTCTCCTTTACTTCTTTCGCCTCGAAGTCCATAATCAGCAATGGTTTTGATGATTACTTCTTCTAAGTTTCTCATATAGAGGTGTATATCGGTTTTGAAATTATCTAAATCTAATATAGGATAACCTACGACTTGACCAAATCCGTGGTAGGTAATGTCGCCTCCGCGGTTGGTTTTCATATATTTAGCACCTATTTCTTCTAATTTTTGTTCATTGATGAGAAGATGTTGTTCCTTTCCTGATTTTCCTAAGGTGTAGATGTGTGGGTGTTCTACGAAAAGGAAATAGTTGGGGGTAGGTTGCTGGTTTTCAGGGGCATTTTCTCGGTTGATAATTTTTAGGTCAATGATACCTTGCATCAAACTTTCTTGATATGCGAAAGCATCGTAGTATTCTATAATTCCTAAATCTTCAAACTTGATTTTTTTGTTTTTGGTAGCCATATGATATAATTTTGTGGGTTGGCAATAGGTCATAATTTATATTTGTTAATGACGGATATTATCCTCTTTTTCCATTCGGAAGGGTGTGCAGTATAGCCAGATTTAGCGATAGCATCTATCCACTCGGTATGTTGTGTATTCCCTTTTAGTTGAGGGTAATATTTCTTATTACTGATAATTTTGCAGAAGTCCCTAAAATTATCATAATGAGAGGAGTAACTTTTATATTTTGATTTTGTAACAGTATTTTTACCTTGAATACCAAAGTGATTATGATATACCTTTGCACCTTTACTATTGCCTCCACCAGTCTCTACAAAAGCGATGGCGAGGATAACAGCACTCGGGATACCATACTCCGAAGAAAGTTGCTCGGCCGTATTTCTATGCATTTCAATATAAGAGTGTGTTTGAGCGTGTATGAAAAAAATACTCAGCAACGATATAATAATATAGATTTTCTTAATATAATGTTTCATAATAAATAATTTAAAAAAATAGACTTGCTATAATAATTGCAGTAACTACACATGCTAAATCCACCAAGAGCATCACTCCCAAAGTATATCGTATATTTCTAATGTTAATAGCCCCAAAATAGACAGCAATTACATAAAAAGTAGTCTCTGCACTGGATTGGAATATACATGCCAATCGCCCTGTGAGAGAATCTACGCCGTAAGTTCTCATAGAATCAATCATAAAACCTCGTGAGCCACTTGATGAAAATGGCCGTAGTAAAGCCACAGAAAAAGAATCCGTAATCTCCTTGGCTACCCCAAAATGAGAGAATAGGTTAGAAATAAAATTACTGATGATTTCGAACAACCCAGAATTTCGGAAGAGAGAGATAGCAACTAACATCCCCAAGGCGTAAGGGAAGATACTTTTGCCCGTTTTTAGTCCATTATTAGCACCTCTTACGAATGTATCAAAGATATTGGTATTTTGTTCTGTAAATTTCTTTTCGTGAAAGAAAGCATAGACGAGGATAAAAAAGATAATCAGTAGTAATAAAACTCCAGAAAAGTTAGAGGTAAAGACATTTTTCTCTATCAAATTCATCGAGTTAATGAATAATATAAAACCGACGATTCCACCAATTATAATTGAAAATATAACGAAAAATCCGATACTAATTAGCCGAATTCTTTGCTTAATAGCCACAAAAATGAAAGCAACCAAAGTTCCAACCAATGAAGTGATGATACAAGGCAAAACAACATCGGCAGGGTTACTTGCATTCTCTGCGGCTCGGTATCCGATGATGGAGGTCGGTATTAGGGTAAGGCCTGCTGCGTGGAGACACATAAACATTATTTGGGCATCGCTGGCTTTACTTTTGTCTGTGTTAAGCTCTTGCAGACTTTCCATTGCTTTGAGACCAAAGGGCGTCGCAGCCGAATCTAATCCCAATAGGTTAGCAGCAAAATTTAAGGTCATATACGACATTGAAGGGTGGTTGCTGGGCAGAGAAGGGAATATTTTCCTAAATGCTGGGTTGAGAAATTGAGCTAATTTTTCCGATGCTCCCGAGACAATAAGTAATTCCATTAGTCCACAGAAAAGTGCTAGATAAGCTATGAGAGGTATTATTAGGTCTATCAAACTACTTTTTGCTGTAGCTAATAGTCCATCGGATTTTTGTTTCCCAGCATAGACTTTTATGGTATTATTATTTGCTACATATAGGGTATCTACATTGTCTTTTCCCTTTATAGTAAGTTCTTTATTCTCCGATTTTTCAATCTCGGAGAGGATGTATTCAGGGGTATCTTTTTTGAAATGTTCAGCAACAAGGATAGGGTCATCTTTCTTTCCATTGATGATAAAATCTATGGAATATTGCTGATTACTGAATAAGTCAAAAATCACAAATCCAATAGAAAATATAAAGATAAATATCCAAAATCTACTTAGTACCACAAGTTAAAATTTTAATATTTCTACAATAGTAAAAAAGCAAAGATACATAATTTTATTGATTTGCTCTTTTCAAATAAAGCCATCCTGCAATGATACCGAATACTACATTGGGAATCCACATTGCTACGATTGGCGGAATAATATCATTTTCGGAGACCATTTTCAGAGCCTCAAAGGAGAAAATAAAAACGAACGCAAGGGAAATACCCATCGCTAGGTTTCCACCGATACCACCTCGTTTTTTTTCCGAAGCAAGGGACAGTGCCAAGGTTGTTAGAATAATGATAGCCACGGGCATAGACGTCCGTTGGTGAAGTTCGTTGAGGTAGGAATTAATGTTCTTATTTCCCTTTATTTTTTCTTGCTCTATGAGATGTATTAGTTCAATGCTGTTTTTCGTTTGTCCAAGCATTCCATCAGGGAATAATTCCTCTGGTGTGTGGTGATAATCAACGATTTTCATACCGCCAGAGTAGAGGTTTTCCTTACCATTTTTGTTGATTTTTTTTTCTAAGAAAGTCTCCAAGGTGAATTTCTTTTGCCTATCGTCCCATCTCACATCATTAGCAATAATTTGGTGAGAGAGTTGATTATTTTTATCGAATTTTTGATAGAGAAATCCTGTACCTGCCTTGTCTTTTCGGTTGTAATTATTGATGAAAATATATTCGTCTTTGCTGAGTTTGGTAGCGATTTCGGTATCTCCCAGAGCCTTTTCTCTGTTGGTAGAATTGAAGGTATAAGCCTCTAATTTTAGTTTTTTGACATTCGCCCACGGAAGCACGAAATGATTAATCCCCAAGGTGATGATAGCTAAGATACCCGCCATCACGAAATAAGGTTTTGCAAAACGATGGAAACTCGCACCTCCGCTTATTATAGCTACGATTTCCGTATTATTTGCCATTCGCGAAGTAAATAAAATCACAGAAATAAATATCAGAATGGACATAAAGGTAATAATGAGATATATCGCCCAATACGGATAATAATTTATTAGGAAATAACTCACCTTGAAGCCATTACCCTCTATTCTTGGAGACTTTTGTTGCACATCTACCACTACCACAATGATGGATAGGAGAATGAGCATGAAACTAAGCGTCCCCAAGAATTTACCGATAATATATCTGTCTATAACTTTCATTATCTACAAAATTAATAGTAGAAAAAATTACTTACTATAATATTCTATTACTCGCTCGTGGATATTTATAGGTTCGTTGTCCTCAAATTCTACGCGTTTTATCCAGTTATTTTGGTTGTCGTAGGTGTATTGGAAACTTTGTACAAAATGTTGTTTAGTAACGAGCATTAGAGAGCTGACTTCTGTAGGATTATTGTGAGCATCATATACGAAGGTTACCTTTAAAGTAAGATGCCCATCGGAGAATATATTTTGGGTTTTTAGTAAGTTGTTTTCGTATTCATTGACGATTTTGGATTCATTGTTAGTGGCATCTTTGCTAATTTTTTCTAATAGATTACCTTTCGCATCAAACTTAAATCCTGTATCCGAACCAGAGAACTCTCCGCCATCATATCGTTTTATCTCGGTGAGTTTTCCGTTTTTATCATAAATATAGATTTCTTTGCTGATTTCTTCCTTTTCAGCAGGTAGATAGGCATTGATCTCTATTTTTTGTCCTTTTTTATTAAAAGTGGTTTTCGTTTGCATCTCAATTTTCCCATCATTTGTATAGGAATTGATGAGGTTTATGAAGCCTTTCGTATTGAAGAAAGTCTGCTCATTAAGGTCGTAGAGCATTCCTTTTTCAATTTTTCCATCTTTGGCAATCGCCTTGAATACATTGTTTTTGATGGATTTCACTCGACCATTTAGATTTTCAATTTGCCAATCGGTGGCCACTTGTGCATTGAGGCAAATGGCAACTAAGCAAAGGAATAAACTGCTTAATTTTTTCATTTTTAAAAATAAATATTAGCAAAGGTAGTGAAAAGCTTTAGATATAATATAAAATTTAAGATTTTTTATAAAAAAAATAATCCGATAGTATTGTATATTTACCATAAAATATTTTTATCTTTGCAGTTAGTCTAATATAGAATTTTACCTTGGAAAATGTAAGAAGAAAAGTCTTTTTATTGACTTTCGTTTGTGTTTTATTGTATTTTTTGGTCTCACTGACTTTTGAGGTACTTGGTCTCCGTGATGAACCATTTAGTAGGATTAATCTCGTCTCGGATATTGTAAAAAGGAAGGATAGTAATTCCTCCGAAAAGAAGCACTTGCTAACTAATAAAGATATTTCCGAAGACAAAGGCGGTTCCCAACGAAATTTTGATTTTTATAAAAAACCAAATCTTATCACAAACTTTAATGTGGATAATGAGCCATCTTTGCCGAAGTTCGTAGAAAAACTCCAACAACTTAAAAAGGGAAAAAATATAAAAATCCGTATAGCCTATTTGGGGGATAGTATGATAGAGGGAGATTTAATCACCCAGACTCTTAGAGAGCTCCTACAAAAGGAATACGGCGGACAAGGAGTAGGGTTTTTGCCTATTTTTTCTAATGTAGGTGGATTTCGGCAGACTGCAAAAGTCTCCTCAAATGGCTGGACGACTACCAATTTTATGAGCAAAAAAGCCCAAGACTTATACCTTTCTGGATCTAAATTCACTGGCTCGGGGAGCGGAACCTATACCGACAACACGATAAAAGGCGAAAATATTAGGGTGGAAAAATCTATAATTTACGCGGAGGGTGTGCCAGAGATATCTGTAAATGATACCCCTATTGAACTAAATGGAGATAACAAAGTGAATAGACAAGTCCTACTTGACGATGAGTCAAAAACAATAAAAATCGCAGGTAGAGGATTAAAAAGTCCTATATTCGGAATCAGTTTTGAAAGTAAAAAAGGTGTCTTCGTGGATAATTTTTCGTTTCGAGGTATCACTGGGGTAGAACTGAAAAAATTGAGTGAGGATTTTATGAAATCCATTCAGCAGGCTAATAAGTACGATTTGATTATCGTACAATATGGGGTTAATCTATTATTTCGCCCAAAGGATACCGATTATACCTATTATTACAAAAGTTTTGAACCAACTCTCCAACAGATGAAATCAGCATTTAGTGGTTCCGAGATACTCATTATCGGTTCGGCTGATAGAGCTTTCAGGTACAATGGAGTGAATAAAACAGCTATCGGATTGCCATATTTGATAGAAAATCAAGCCTTAATTGCTTATAGAAATGGTTTTGCTTTTTATAACCAATTTGAGACGATGGGTGGGGAAAATTCTATTGTAAAATGGGCAGAGCAAACCCCACCAAAGGCCAATAAAGACTATATACATCCCAATCATAGAGGAGCCGAGTTTTTAGGCCGAAAATTATTTGATGCGATACAGAAAGATTACCAACAAATATCAAAAAATACCCAAAAAAGTAAATGATGAGCATATTGCAGAGTATTATTAGTCGTTTTGATACAACAGCTTTCTTCCGCCAATTTCTCTACGACCCAGAGAATCCATTGTTGTTTAATAATGGTTTCTTCGTCTATTTCTTCTTATTATTCATTACACTATTTTATGTATTGAGGGAGAAGCCCACGGCAAGGAAATATGTATTCACATTCTTTTCGTTGTATTTCTTTTACAAGGCGAGCGGTGTATTTGTTTTATTGGTAATTTTTTCGGGGATATTCAATTTTGTTTTATCCAATGTTATTTATCGACTGAGGGAACAATCTTCCAGAACTCTCGCCTTGGTGCTGAGTATCGTGGTGAATCTAGGGGTATTGTTCTACTTTAAATATACAAATTTTTTCATTTCGGTAACGAATGAAATCTTCAAAACGGGTTTCAATCCCTTGCATATATTGCTCCCGATAGGTATATCTTTCTATACATTCGAGAATTTGAGCTATACGATAGATGTATATAGACGGCAATTTGCTCCTGCGAAGTATTTTGTAGATTATCTATTGTTTTTGGCATTTTTTCCAAAGCTGATGATGGGGCCTATCGTGAGAGCAGAGGATTTCGTTCCGCAGTTGGATAAGCAGTATTTTATCACCGAGCGAGATTTTGCAAAGGGTTTTTGGTTGATTATTTTAGGTTTGGTCAAAAAACTCATCATCTCCGATTATATCACCCTAAATCTTGTGGATTATGTTTTTGAAAATCCATCTCTGCATACGGGGCTCGAGATTTTGGTGGCATTGTATGGCTATGCAATGGTTATTTATTGTGATTTTAGTGGATATAGTGATGTTGCGATAGGAATAGCACTTTGGCTTGGCTTTAAGATACCACCGAATTTTCTTTCTCCGTATAGTAGTAAGAGTGTTACGGAGTTTTGGAAAAATTGGCATATTTCACTTTCCTCTTGGTTGAAGGATTATTTGTATATCCCTCTTGGTGGGAATAGGAAAGGGACTTGGGCATCATATATCTTCACAGGATTATTTTTGGTGGGAAGTTTCTTAATGATGAACAAATTATTGTCCTTCTCGTATGCCGTTTCGGGGGCTATTAGCTTTGGTTTGTTGATTATTTTTGTATTACCATCACTCCTTACTGGAAATTATAAGGGGATTCCTACGAATTTTAATCTCCTTACGACGATGCTTCTTGGTGGTTTTTGGCATGGAGCAAGTTGGAATTTTATCATTTGGGGCGCTCTGCACGGTATTGCTTTGGGTATTCATAAAATTTGGATGATGCTCACAGGGAAGATTTTTTCAGGATTTAATCAATCCAAGGTTTATAATGTACTGATGGCGGTTCTTACCTTCCATTTTGTATGTTTTTGTTGGATATTTTTTAAGGCGGAGGATTTCAATGCTTCAATGATAATCATCAAACAAATACTTTTCGATTTCCATACTGAGACTTGGTATGCTTTTTATGATAACTATAAGACAGCGATATTTATGATTGTCGTAGCGATGGCTATCCACAGCATACCGAATGATATTGCCGATAGATTACCGAAAATTTCTTTTGCGGTGTATATTGTGGTATTTTTTGTTTTTCTTGTATTATATGCGTATTTCAAGGCAGCCGAACAAGTAATGCCGATATATTTACAGTTTTAATTTTCGTTTAAAGTTTTGCAAATGAGGTATGATTCACTCCAGCATGCTTGGAAGTTGAATCCTCCCGTAATGGCATCAATGTTCAGAACTTCGCCCGCAATATAG
>CAKAOY010000018.1 GCA_916710115.1 uncultured Bergeyella sp. | reverse complement strand
TTGGCTTGGAGAAATGTCTCTTTTGTTGAGAGACAAAAACTGGTATTACGAGCCAGTGAAATTTTGAAAAGTCATACAGAGGATTTTGCAAAAATTATTACTAAGGAGATGCATAAGCCTATTAGTCAGGCTATTGCAGAGGTACAGAAATGTGCTTTATTGATGGATTATTATGCAAAAGTAGAGAATATCCTTGTCCCAGAGAAGATAGAGAGTGAGTATCAAATTTCCGAAATTCACTTTGTGCCGAAGGGAATTATTTTGGGTGTGATGCCGTGGAATTTTCCATTTTGGCAAGTACTTCGTTTTGCTATTCCAGCAATTTTATCAGGGAATACGATTTTGATAAAACATGCGTCAATATGTTTTGAGAGCGGTAATACGATTGAAAAACTCCTCCTCGATGCAGGGTTTCCAGAGGGTATTTTACAAAATTTGGAAGTAGGACACTCGGAAGTAAAAACGATTCTGGAACATCAATGGGTGAGGGGGGTGAGTCTCACGGGAAGTGAAAAGGCAGGTGCTGAAGTGGCAAGCTTGGCTGGAGAAAATATCAAAAAATCAATGCTTGAATTAGGAGGGAGTGATGCCTTCATTATCCTTGATGATGCTGATATTCAAGAGGCTACAGAGGCGGGAACCTTAGCGCGACTTCAAAATTGTGGACAGACTTGTGTGGCAGCGAAGCGATACATTGTTCAAGAAAATATTTTTGATGAGGTTTTAGAGCGGTTTGTTACAGAGTTCCGTAAATTTGTTCCGAATGACCCCTTTGATAAGGTAACGAAAATTAGTGGTTTAGCGAGACCGAATTTGGCTGATGAATTGGAAAAACAATATCACAGAGCGGTAGATAGTGGTGCAAAGATTGTATTACCTTTGCAAAGATTGTCTGAAATCAGTTTTATGCCGTCTCTGCTAATTGTGGAGGAGGATAACCCTATCTTACAGGAGGAAGTTTTTGGACCAATAGGGATTCTTTTGAAGGCGAAAGATGATGCTGATGCTCTCAGGTTGGCTAATGCTACACCATATGGGTTGTCTAATTCTGTATGGACGACTTCTGAAGAGCGTAGGGAATTTTTTATCAGAAATTTAGAGTCAGGGACAATAAATATTAATAGAATGACAAGCTCAGACCCAAGATTTCCATTTGGTGGAACTAAAATGTCAGGTTATGGTGTAGAGTTATCATTATTAGCTTTGAAGGAATTTGTAGATGTTAAAACAATTTTAATGAAATAAAAAAGATTATGATATTTAAGAGAAAATCAATTATTGCCGTATTTTTATTCTCTATATTGGGGAGTGGCACTGCATTGGCCCAATGGACACCTACAAGTGTGAAGAGTTTTGCCTCTAAGAGAGCAGATACGCAGGTGGATTATTATAAATTAGATATAAATAAAGTAAGAGAATCACTGAAAAAGGCTGTTCCTGTAGGGCGAAATGCCCAACCTGTGGTGATAGATATACCTATGCTCAGCGGTAAAATAGTCTCTTTTGCGGTGTATAAGCACTCGGTGATGGCTCCATCTATTGAGGAGCGTTATCAGATAGGGTCTTATATGGGGGTAGGAGTAAATGATATATCGGTATCGGTAAGATTTTCTGTGGCGCCCAACGATTTTCAGGCAATGATATATAAGGATGGAAAATATCAGTTCATAGAACAAGTCTCTGCGGATAAGTCTGTTTATAAAGTTTTCCCAAAAACTAAACCATCATCTAATGGAAAAGGTTTTGAGTGTAGAGCAACCGAACATACCCTCTCTAAAGATGATATTGTAAGATTGGAGGAAAGCAGTCGTTTTGCAGTTAAGATGAATGCCCACACTCCATCTATTACAGACCGAAAGTATAGAACTTATCGTTTGGCAATCTCTACTACGGGAGATTATACCGATTACTTTAAAACGAAATTAGAAGCTACAATACCAAATCCTACCGAAGAGCAGATAAAGGGAGCAGTATTTGCAGGCATTAATGCCACAATAACAAGAGTAAATGGAATATTTGAGAGGGATTTTGCAATACATTTAGATGTGCAGGATTTTCCTAATATTATTTTTAATTATGATAATGACCCTTATTCCGAAAAGATGGAAGAATGGTCTCTGCAATTACAGCAGACTCTCACTACGAAGGTAGGCAACGACAAGTATGATATTGGGCATCTTTTTGCAGGTTCTGGTGGAGGAGGATTTGCAGGAGATATAGGAAATGTATGTCGTAATCCCGCTAATGCAGACGACAATACTTCTAAAGGTACAGCATATACCTCTCCGTCTGATGATAGACCTGAGGGTGATTTATTTGATATAGATTTCGTATGTCACGAAATGGGGCATCAGTTTGGTGCGAATCATACCTTTTCTGCACCGAGTATAGAAGGAACTACTGCTCAGATGGAACCTGGCTCGGGTTCTTCTATTATGGGATATGCAGGTGTGGTACCGGGAGCCAATGTCCAAAATAGAACAGACCCTTATTTTCATATAAGAAGTATAGAGCAGGTACAAGAATATGTCTCTACACAACAGGGATGTGGCACAGAGAAAGAAATAACCAATACACCACCTACGATAGGTGTTCTAAGAGATTATAGCATACCCAAAGGTACTCCTTTTGTATTGAGAGGTGAGGCTACTGATGTAGAGGATAGTAACCGACTTACCTATAATTGGGAGCAGTATGACAATGCCACATCAGTGATTAATAGTGTATTGGGGAATAATATAACAGGTCCTAAGTTCCGCTCCATTCCTCCAACAGCAGATGGTAATGTGAGATATTTCCCGCGTCTGGGTGTCGTTTTAGATGGTTCTTTGAAAAGTAGCGAATATTGGGAGGCGGTATCAGATGTGGAAAGAAAACTTAATTTTAGTTTTAATGTAAGGGATAACAATTCTGATAACACTCAGCAACAAGTAAGTTCAGAGAAGGCAGAAGTATCCGTAGGAGATGATGGACCTTTTGAAATCTCAACAAAAAAAATAAATAAAAATATATTAACCAATCTATCTTGGAGTGTAGCAAATACTAATAAATCTCCGTATAATGTGGATAATGTAACTATTGATTATTCCATAGATGGTAAAAAGTGGAATACTCTTATAGAATCTACTCCAAATGATGGTGAAGAGGAAATAGATTTGACAGACTTAAATCTCGGAACTAATGTCTATGTGAGGATATCTGCAATAAATAATATTTTCTATACCCTAAAAAAACTACCAGTACAAAATGCCGTTACTTGTAATGGTGATGCACCTGATGGATTAGAAATATCCTCCGTAGAAAGAGAAACAGCAGTAATCAATTGGGAGGAAGTAAAAGGAGCTATATATAAAGTGAGATATAAATCAGTTACTGATACTAAATGGACAGAGGTAGAGACTAAAACAAATTCCTATACTCTAAATAATTTGGACGAAGGGACTTCTTATGATGCACAAGTTGCTACAATATGCTCGGGTTCAGTGGGAAAATTTACGAATACAATGAAATTTACCACAAAAGTATTGACTTACTGTAATTTGAAACCTCGTAACGCTTCCGAAGGGCATATAGCGAATGTTACTATCTCACCTACAAAAGGTAAGGAAGTCTCTAATGACTCTACAGACGATGGCTATCGTGATTTTTCTACCGATACAGATAAAATAATCACTCTCGAAAGAGGTTCTACAGGTAATAAAATCCAAATTAAAAAAGCTTGGAAAGGAACAATAATCTCCAATGAGGGTATCTCCGTATGGATTGATTTCAACAGAGATGGAGTGTTCTCCAATGACGAGCAAATCGCGAAATTACCGGCTAATAAAAATGAATTGGTAAGCGCTACATTTGATGTTCCTAAAAAAGCCTATTCAGGAAACAAAATAACCAAAATGAGAGTAGCCTTGAGATATAACTCTCCTCTCAATACCCCATGTGGAGAGTATAGCTATGGTGATGTGGAGGATTATGGAGTTTTATTTACTGATAAATTGGCAACACAAGAAAGTGCTACCAGCAGAGATTTGCAATTATTTCCTAACCCTACACACGATATATTGAATATTTCAAAGGTGCCAGACGGAGCTAATTATACGATTTTCAACTCTGCAGGGCGAGTGGTGCTAAGTGGAAAAATACAAGATGGAAAAGTAGTCGTATCTCGTTTGGTAAGAGGTACTTATATTATTTCTATTGAGGATAATGGATATAAATATAACTTAAAATTTGTTAAATCTTAAATGATAATAAAAAAAGAGATGATGAGTTTTTCATTATCTCTTTTTTTAAGAAAGATTATTTGCCTATCTACTAAAAATTTCTTTTTTTTGTAAAAATTAAAAAAATGTATAAAAAAATCCGAAAATTTCTCTTTAAACTTGACCCTGAAAAAGCACATAATTTATCCCTATCTTGCCTAAAAATAGTAGGTAAATTTCCTTTTATATTAAAAAAAATTAGCAAACCGATAGAAGACCCCGCTTTGGAAAGAGAATTATTCGGCTTAAAATTCAAAAATCCTGTTGGATTAGCGGCGGGATTAGATAAGAATGCCAAATATTATAAAGAACTATCAATGCTCGGATTTGGTTTTATAGAGATAGGAACCGTTACCCCAAGACCACAACCAGGGAATGAGAAAAAACGACTTTTCCGATTGGTGGAAGATAGTGCCATCATCAATAGAATGGGCTTTAATAATGAGGGAGTGGATGCTGTACTAAAACGATTGAAAAAAAACACCTCGGTGCTTATAGGGGGGAATATTGGTAAAAATACTGCGACTCCTCCCGAAGGCTATACTACAGATTATATAGAATGTTTTGAAAAACTACATCCCGTAGTGGATTATTTCACTCTGAATGTGAGTTGCCCAAATGTGAATAGCCACGCTAAGTTAAATGATACAGATTATTTAAAAGAACTCATCGCTGAAATACAATCCTTAAATAAGACTAAGGAGAAACAAAAACCTATTTTGCTGAAAATCTCACCTGACCTTACAGATGAACAACTATTGGACATCATAGAATTGGTAAAGGAAACAAAAATAGATGGGATAATAGCTACAAATACAACTACCTCTAGAGAAAATCTTATCTCGCCATATCAAGATGAAAAAGGAGGATTGTCGGGTAAACCACTCAAAGATCGTTCTACAGAAGTTATTAGGTTCCTTGCTAAGCACAGTAACAAAGCATTTCCTATTATTGGTGTTGGAGGGATACATTCGGCAAAAGATGCCTTAGAGAAAATAGAAGCAGGTGCTGATTTGGTGCAAATCTACACAGGGTTTATTTATAAAGGACCAAAATTAATCCGAAAAATAAATAAAGCAATTTTGAAAAAATATTATAAAGACTGACAAAATGTCTTTTGGAATGATTTTTGAGGTGTTAATATGCATATAAATAAAAAATAAAATTATGTCAAAAAAATTTCAAGAATTAATAGAATCCGAAAGACCCGTTTTGATAGATTTTTTCGCAACATGGTGCCAGCCATGTAAGGTACAGTCCTCAGTGCTCAATTCTGTGAAAGAAAATGTAGGTGATACAGCACGAATCGTAAAAATAGATATCGATCAATATCCACAAATAGCTTCTGAAAATGGGGTGCGTAGTGTACCAACTTTGGCTATCTATAAAGATGGAAAATTATTATGGAAAGAAAGTGGAATTCACGATGTGAATACCCTAACAAATTTACTGAAACAATATGCATAATATTTTGGTAGATATCTCTGTGAATATCGCCTTAAAAAAGTCTATATCGGTTGGCATGTAGACTTTTTTATATTTGATAGAAAAAATCTCTGTATTTTTGCATTTATATTTTTTATTTTTTTTTAAGAATGAAATATCAAGAAATTTATCAACAAGATATTAATGGATATACTTATTTATCCGTAACGAATGATGATAATAAGGTAAGAATATACACCCTAAAAAATGGTTTGAAGGTATTTTTGGCTCAGAATTTTGATGCTCCAAAAATACAAACTTATATTCCCGTGAAAACAGGAAGTAATCGTGATCCAGAGGATAATACAGGGCTAGCCCACTACTTAGAACATATGATGTTCAAGGGCTCTACCCGTCTCGGAACAATCAATTGGGAGCAAGAAAAAATCCTTTTAGAGCAGATTTCTGAGTTATTCGAGCAACACAAATATGAATCTGACCTTCACCAAAAGAAAGAAATTTATAAAGAAATTGATAGATTATCTCTCTTAGCGAGTGAGCATGCTATTGCTAATGAATATGACAAGGCTGTATCCTCTCTAGGAGCCACTGGAACGAATGCCCATACTTGGCTCAACGAAACCGTTTATAAAAATAATATCCCCAAAAATGAATTAGAAAAATGGCTAAAAATAGAGAGTGATAGATTTTCGGGGGTGGTACTTCGCTTATTCCATACCGAGTTAGAAAGTGTGTATGAAGAGTTCAATAGATTGCAGGATAACGACTCGCGAGTAGTGAATTATGCAATGATGGAGCTTTTGTTCCCAACACATCCCAATGGTCAGCAGACTACTATTGGAAGGGCAGAACATCTAAAAAATCCATCTATGAAGGCCATTAATGAGTATTTTAATAATTATTATGTACCAAATAATTATGCTATTGTCCTTGTTGGTGACTTAGATTTTGAGCAGACGATACTATTAATTGATAAATACTTCGGTAAATTCCAATATAAAGAAATTATTGAAAAATCAAAAATTGTTGAAAAACCAATTACAGAGGTAGTTAGTAAAGTTATAAAATCACCATCTACACCAAGAGTGCATTTGGGCTGGCGAACAGATTCCTATGGAACTCGTGAGTGTATTTTGATTGACATCATTGCTCATATTTTGAGTAATCGTGGAGAAGCAGGACTGATGGATTTGAATGTGAATCAGCAACAGAAAGTTCTCGCCTCTCAAGCGTATTCGGTTGGTTTTAAGGAGTATGGATATCTATCTGTAATTGCTATCCCAAAGGAAGATGATAGCTTAGAGTACGCCAAAAATCTTATTTTGGAGCAGATAGATTTAGTTAAAAAGGGTGAATTCCCCGATTGGCTTATTTCGGCAATTGTCAATGATTTTCGTTTTCAAAGGTTGAAGGCCTTAGAGACAGCAGATGGTTTAGCCTCGAATTTATATGATGTATTTATCAAGGAGCGAACTTGGAATGAGGAATTGCAGGAGCTGGATATTTATGCTCAAGTGACTAAGGACGAGGTAGTTGGTTTTGCTAATGAGTTCTTTAAAAATAATTATGTTGTAATCTACAAAGAGCAGGGGGATAAGGAAAATAGTATTCGTGTAGATAAACCAGAAATTTCGCCGATTAAGATAAATAGAGATGCTCAATCGGAATTTTTAGAGGAGATTCTTAATGAAGAGCCAGAGAGAATCACTCCAGAGTTTATTGATTATGAGAGCAAAATACAGACATCTACGATTTCGGATAGAAAATATTCATTCGTTGAAAATCAACATAATGATATAGCTCAAGTTCATTTTATTTTTCCGATTGGGAGGGATAATGATAAGGAACAGGTTCTTGCTATTCAATATTTGGAATATTTAGGAACGAACCAATTTTCGGTACAGGAGATTAAGCAGAAGTTTTATAAGATAGGTGTTACTTATTATTTCAAAATTTCCGATGAGGAAATTAATATATATTTAGTTGGTTTAGAGGAGAATATTTCTGAAGGTATTGATTTGCTTTTTCATTGGTTAGAGAATGCTAAGCCTGATAAGGAAATCTATTCTGAGTTTGTGGAGATGATTTTAGATAGTAGAGAAGCCGTCAAAAAAGATAAAAATCAGATAATGAAAGGGCTTATTAATTATGCCAAATTTGGTGAAAAGTCCAGTTTTAGGAATGTGATTCCCGAGGATAGGCTTCGAAGTATTAATCCGACGGACTTGACCGATAAGTTAAGATTCTTACTTAGGTTGGATTATGAAATTTTCTATTATGCTAAGGATAAAGATAAATTCACTTCTTTCATTGCAGGTTATATTCACCCAATAACAGAGAAATCCCCTAATAAAGAGATATTCTCGAAGCAAGATACAGATGGAAATGTGTATTTTTTCCCTTATGATATGGTGCAAGTGGAGATGTATAGAGTCGGAAAAGGGAATATTGTAGAACCTGAAAATTATGGTAAAATATCTGTTTTTAATGAGTATTTCGGTAGTGGATTGTCGTCTGTTGTTTTTCAAGAGGTTCGGGAGAGCAAATCTCTTGCATATCAAGCTTATGCAATGTATAGCTCAGCAAATAAGAAAAAAGAGAATGATTATATTGCCAATTACATTGGTACCCAGCCAGATAAACTTGCAATAGCAGTGGATACAATGGAAAATCTAATGAGAGAATTTCCTAAACATCCCATTCAGTTTGAAAATGCAAAACAATCTGTATTGAAAAAAATGGAGTCAGTGAGGGTTACTCGTGCAGAGATATTTTTTCAGTATAAAAGACAACAAAAATTAGGTATCAATTACAACTTACGAAAAAAGGCATATGAGCAGATTAAAAACCTTACGATTGATGATTTGGAGGCATTTTATAATCAATATATAAAAAATCAGACTTATAATACAGCCATTATGGGTAAAGAAAATAGCTTTGATACTCAGTTAATTATGAAATTGGGGACTTTTGAAAAAATTTCAGTTGAAAAAATTTTTAATTATTAAATAACATATATTATGAACTGGTTTGAAACTTGGTTTGACACACCATATTATCATATTCTGTATAGTAATAGAGACTATAAAGAGGCAGAAAACTTCATTACGAAACTAACAGAAGATTTGCAACTTCTGAAAAACTCCCATGTCGTGGATTTGGCCTGTGGTAAGGGACGACACTCTGTATTTCTAAATAAGTTGGGATACAATGTTTTGGGATTAGATTTATCGCCTCAAAGTATTTTGCATAACAAACAATATGAGAATGAGAATCTTAAATTTGCTATCCATGATATGAGAAATCCCCTCCCAATAGAGGGCTATGATGCGGTGTTTAATCTTTTTACGAGTTTTGGATATTTTGAGGAGGAACAAGATGATTTGAATGTATTCCAATCCGTTAATAAAGGGTTAAAAGTTGGTGGTTTATTTGTTTTGGATTATCTAAATAAAGGATTTGTTGAAAATAACTTTAAGGAGAAATCCATTGAAATGCGGGAAGATATAACATTTTATATTCAGAAAAAAATAGAGAATAATTATGTGATAAAGCAAATAAATTTCTCTGATAAAGGCCAAGATTTTGAGTACGCCGAGAGAGTGAAGCTACATACTTTGGATAAAATCAATAATTATGCAGAAAAGTCTGGTTTTGAGAGGGTTAAAATCTGGGGTGATTATATGCTTAATTCTTTTGATGAGATAACATCACCGAGATGTATTAATCTATTTAAAAAGGTGAAGTAATAAAAAAGAGATACTTTATAGTTTGAGTATCTCTTTTTTTATAAGTGATTGAATTATAGTATGATTTCTCCCGTATTAATGGTGAGTTTTCCACCGATTTTGTGCAGATAAGCACCAAAATCTGCTAAATGAGTAGATTGGCTATGTAGTTTCAGGCTTTCGGAAGTTTCCCAAAGTTCTACCATTACGAAAGTTCCATCTTCCTGTTGGTCTTTCACTAAATTGTATTGTAGGCATCCTTTTTCTTTGCGAGTTTTATCAACTAAGATATTTAGATGTTGCAGTGTTTCTGTTTCGTGATTGATATCTACTTTGATGATTGCGATTACTTGTATATTTTTCATTGTTAAGGTTGTTTTATTAATCTTTAATTCTCAAAAATACTTTTGCGAGATTTATCATATCTGAATCTCCTGTGTGTTTCATAGGCTCATCGGAGAGTTTTACTGTTTTAATCCATTCATTATTAAGAGTTTTTACCTCTGTGAGTTTTATTACAATATTCATAGGTTTTAGTCCCACATCGTTTGTTAGATTAGTCCCAATACCGAAGGATATCCCGATTTTTCCTTTGCAGTAGTTTGTTATTTCTTCTACTTTTTCTAAGTTTAGACCATCGGAAAAGATGATATATTTATAGAGCGGATTAATGCCATTATCTTGATAGTGTTTAATCGTTTTATCAGCAAATTCTAATGGGTCTCCACTATCGTGGCGTACGCCATCAAATAGTTTTGTGAATTTTTTGTCAAATTGTTTGAAAAAAACATCAGTGGTATAAGTATCTGATAATGCGACACCTAAGTCTCCTCTATAAATATCCACCCAATGCTCTAATGCAAATGGATTTGCCATTTTAAAGCCGAATTCTGCTCCGTGGAACATAAACCATTCGTGGGCGTGTGTACCGATGGGCTTTATATTGTATTTCATTGCGAAATGTACATTAGAGGAGCCTATGAAGTTTGTATTGTCTTTTTTGTTAAGAGATTCTACCACAATGTCTTGTACTTTATAGGAGTGCCGTCTTCTTGTACCAAATTCGGCATAATTTACATTAAGTTTATTCAGATGGTCAGCTTTATCTAAGGTTCTATTGATAATAACCTCGTTGGAGTCTCTTTCAAGATGATTCATTTCGTAGTGTAGCTCTGATATGAGCGATAGAAGAGGAACTTCCCAAAGGATAGTTCTATACCAAAGGCCTTCAACATAGATTTCTAAATCGTTGCCAATCTGTTCTATATGCACTTCGGAGGGGTCGTATCGGTAGCCTTCCAGAAAATCCAAATAAGGCAAATCCAAATAGGGACATATGGATTCTATGTATTTTTTTTCTTGTTTGGTGAGTTGAAGATCGGCCATTGCATCTACTAATTTTCTTAATGCCTTGCCAAAACCCTCTGGGAAAATATGCTTCCCACGATTAATGAATTGATATTTTACGATAGAATTTGGGAACAATTTCACCACGGCATTTTGCATTGTGAATTTGTAAAAATCATTATCAAGGATAGATTTTAATTGGATATTGTGCATATCTTTTTTACTTAAAGTTTCAAAGTTATGAAAAATAATTTAATGTAGATATACTAAATATCTTTTTTGTGTCTATGGGGTATTTCTTAGTTCTCCATAACTTAATATAGCGTCGTAATTTTTCCCAAATGGGTGGTAGTATAGTAGTGCTTGGTAGAGATTTTTTGTTTGCCAGAAGTTACCATTTATTTTGTTAAAGTCTATTGTATCGTGGTCTTGTAGTGCAAATAGGTAGTTATAAAAACCTTGTTTTAGGTATATTTTGGCTTCGTAGGCTTTGGATTTTTCATTATAATACATCTGATATTCAGGACTTGGGGTATAGTCATTAAATTGTCCCAGTACGAATATATTTTTTTCCATAGGTTGTATAGGCAGGGTAAAATGCACCCATGAATAGTCAGCCTCTCTGTCAGCATTTCGTTCGGTACCCATATCATTTCTTCGGAAATAAAAAGCTCCATTTACATCGGGTTGATATAGGTAGTCAGACAGATTTACCCACACGGGGAATAGATAGGTGTGATTTTCCTCGTTGAGGATTTCAGTATTAGCAATCATATCGTAAGGCTGATTGATATTCTTGTTGTCGAAGAAAAAGAACTCGTTATTCCCTGCAAAAGCCAATTTTGGTTGTTGGAATAGAATATTGCTACCCGTCACTGAAGATGGTTTTAGGTTGGTGAGGCTATTATTCCAATTGTTGTTTTGGATAATACTTAGCGAAATAGTGGAGATATTTGCAGAAAGTGATGGTGCATTAGCTTGTATTTCGATTCTTTGATTAATTTTCGGATTATTTTTATCAAAAAATCTTGAAACATTTATGAGAATAGAGTTTTTATTTTCTACGATACAAAATCGTTTTTTTATGATAGGCTTTTCGGGAGAGTTTTTATAGATGATAATTTCAAAATTCCCAGAGATAATTGGGTAAATTTTTTCGTTCGGGAAAGTGAGTTCATAATGTGTGTATTTTTGTAAGGTATTGAAGGAATATTGCAGGTTATCCACCAATCCGTAGGGGGTTCCCTTGGCATATTCGGTAAAGAAAAGTCCATCATCTTGCCAATTTCGGTCAAGGTGCTTTATAGTGTATCGATAAATGGTACTATAATTTGATAGGTCATCAAATTTCAAAATAAGTTGTTGGCCGGGAGATATAATGGGTGTCTCATCGTTAGTATCAGGGTTAAATAATTGTATTCCATTGATTTGTTGAGCAAATATATTGATGAAGGTGAGACAAAGCATTAGTGTAATATTTTTCATAAAATGGATAATTTAATGATATTAAAACGATAGATTTTATTTTTTAGTATAAAAATTAAATGTTTGTAAATTAGGTAATTAGGCGTTTTATCTAAAAAAAATCATCATTTTTTTTTGTAATTAAAATAAAATATTTAGATTTGCTAAGTATTTTTAATCATTCTAAATAATATTTGATGATGAAAAAAAATTTTATTCCAATAGCAGTATGTTATTTATCAATGTTGTCTGCACAAAGATTTGAGGAAGTTGGTAATCTTCCATTCAAGCATATGTATTATACAGCGGCAGCAGTGGGAGATTATAATAATGATGGTACTCAAGATATATTTTTTACGGGTGCGGTGGATTTGACGAAAAATTACGAGGCGGAAACTACAAAAGATGAACTATATAGCAATAAAAATGGAGTTTTTGAATTGGCACAAGAGTTTCCAAAGGAGCAATCAACTCACGCAGGAGGAGTAAAGTTTATAGATTTTGATAATGATGGTTTGTTGGATATTGTGATGAATGGAATGAATTATGGAGATGGAGCGGCCACAGCAAAACATTTGAGATATAAAAATAATGGTAATACTTTTACGCTCATAGATGAATTACCAGGGAAGGTGAATGCTGTGATTGGTGAGGCCTTGGAAGTTTTTGATTATAACCACGATGGTTTGCAGGATTATGCCTTAAATGGTACAGAAAATAGCCACGATGAGCAAGTGGGAGCGATTGATATATATACCAATAGCCAGAAGGGTTTTAACAAACAAGCGAATTGGATACCAAATGTTCCGAATGGTAACTTTAAAGTGTTTGATTTTGATAATGATAATGAGTTAGATATTGCTATATCGGGTACAGATGCAGAGGGAAATGCGTCGTTTAAATTGTACAAAAACATAGGTGGCCAATATGCTTTGCACCAAGAGTTATCCCCTATGTACGAAGGGAAAATCAATTATGCAGACTTTAATGCTGATGGATTTCAAGATATAGTGGTGAGTGGCTCTAATAATGATGGAGACAACTATATTGCTGTCTATCTTAATGATGGTCAGGGACGCTTTCAGCAGAGTTTTATTAATAAAGAAGATGGGCTAAGTGCTAGTTCCGTAGATGTTGGAGATATTAATTTTGATGGATATTATGATTTCGCAGTAATAGGAGCTAATAGCGATTATAATAATACTTTAAATATATTTACCTATAATCCTAAGACAAATAATTTTGTGAAGTTAGAAGATGCCAACCTTATTCCTCTCGGGGGGAATGGTGGAGTACAGTTTATAGATTATAATGGAGATAATCAATTAGATATACTTATTCACGGGTTGGATTTGAGTAATAGTAAAGCAATAGAAGGGAAAATAAAATTATATCAAAACACTAGTATAGAAAATCATATTCCAACAGCGCCAAATAGTCTAACAAGTAAAGTAGTGGGGGATAAGGTTCTCTTTGAATGGAGTGGAGCAACCGATGACAAAACTCCTAAAACGGCATTTAGATACGAAATAAGTGTCGGTAGCCAACCGAATAAAGCAGATATTGCAAAATATGAGGTAACAACGCCTAATTGGTATCTGAAAAAAGAAAATTTGCCAAGTAAGATATATTGGTCTGTGAGAGCGATAGATTCCTCAAAATCATATTCATTGCCATCAAAACAAGAGGAGATATCTACGCTCGCTGTACAAAATGTAGCCTCCCACAGAATGGATATTTATCCTAACCCCGTGAGAGATAGACTAAACATCAGAGCAGAGGAAGGAGTGAAGGCTGTCTATTTGTATAATGCTGTCGGACAGAGGGTAGCACAACAAGATAACACTAATACTATTAATGTAGAAAGTTTGTCAAAAGGAATTTATTTATTGGAAGTGATTTTCCAAAATGGAGAAGTCGCTAAACAAAAAATAATAAAAAATTAATTTTTTCATTATCTTTTTTTTAATCGTTTCATTCGGGAAGTTTATCCAACAATTACTTGGATAAACTTCCTTTTTATAGAATAACAAAATAAATAATCAGCAAGATACGAGTACCTAAAATCTGATTTTGTATCCGTATTTAGCAAAAATAATTAGTGATGGATTGATAGAGAATTTTGTGAAAACTAATGTTTTAATAGGAGTTGGGGCAGTTTTTTTAAAGATTCTAAATACTGCTTCACGACCCATTGGAAATTTTGTCTTCTTCTACAATTATAACGATAATTTATTTTTAAATAGATATTAAAAAACCACTACTAAATATTTAGAAGTGGTTTTGTGAAAAAAGAAAGTATGTATAGTGTTAGTATCCAAATAGTTCCTCTAAAGAGACTTTTTTTACTTCACCTATTTTTTTGAGTTTTTCTTTTGGTAGTTTCTTTTCTGAAGCGAGCACTACATAGGTATAAGGTTTGTTAGCCAAATTTTTACGATGGAAATTTTGCAAATCTTTAAGAGTAATTTTATCCACATTCTCGTAGATTTGTTTTCTTATATCGCTGTTAAGACCTCTGTCTTTTGCGATGAGATAATTATAAATGATATTATCTTGGGTGATTCTTTCGGTTTGTATATCCTTTTTAACCTGAATTTTAGCCAAATTGAAATTGGTAGGTATTTCAGGCATATGGTTGAGTAGCCCATTCATTGTAGATACAGCTTCTGCAAATTTGTCTGCCTG
>CAKAOY010000017.1 GCA_916710115.1 uncultured Bergeyella sp. | reverse complement strand
ATAAGCACCTGACTGTACGATAACCCCTTGTCCATCTCCCTTTTCTCCATGACAAACGGCACAAGTCTTGTTAAATAAATCTTTACCTCTTAGTAAATCTTTTTCTATATTCTCTGCTTTTAGTGGAGAATTAGAAATAGTTTTAGCTTCGTCATAACCTTCATTATATTTTGCAGGAAGAACAGGCTTAGAGTCATTCACATCGATTACTCCATCTTCGTTTTGAGCTACGGTTCCATCAACGGGTACGAGACCTGTAGCGCCATTATTTTTCACGAAAGCTGGTATTTCATTCTTATGGTCTGTATAGGCATCTTCTGCTTTCATCAATGGATCATATGCCACAGGGAAATACATATCAGGGAAATACACTAATGGTGGATTTTCTTTTGGGCCACAAGAGTTCAAAAGTAGAACTGCTCCTCCTAATATCCCAAGTTTTGTAATATAACTTTTCATATTAAGCATCTTTTACAGAAATTTCTTCAGCTCCTGTCTCTATTAGGAGTTGTTTTATTGGTTCAATATCGTTACTAACTAATTCTATCATAAACTTATCATCAGTAGTCCTTGGATCTGGATTTTGAGGCGCAGCACAAGGATACATTTTATTTCTCACTAGATAGGTGAGCGACATTAGATGAGCAGAGCAAAAAACCATCAACTCAAACATTGGCACTACAAAGGCTGGCATATTATGAGCCCAATCGAAAGCAGGTTTACCCCCAATATTCTGTGGCCAGTCGTGGTTCATCATATACCAAGTTGTGATACCACCGATAAGTAGCCCATATACAGCATAGATAAATGCAGCATCGGAAATTCTCGTTTTTCTCAATCCAAGAGCTTTATCCAAACCATGAACAGGAAAAGGTGTATAGACTTCGTTGATTTTAATTCCTTTATCTCTAAAAGCTTTCACTCCCGCCATCAAATCATCGTCATCAGCGTAAATTCCGTATATAATCTTAGTGGTGTTCATCTCCTTCTTTTGCTTTATAAGTTTCACCTGAAATTTTCAAAATAGACTTCAATTCTGCCTGAGCAATTACTGGGAATGTTCTTGCATAGAGTAGGAATAAGATTCCAAAGAATCCAAATGTCCCAAGATATACTCCAACATCAATGATTGTCGGCTTAAACATCGTCCAAGAACCTGGTAGATAGTCTCTCGATAGGTTGATAACGATAATATCAAAACGCTCGAACCACATACCAATATTGATAAATAGTGCAATAAAGAATGTAGCGATAATATTTCTTCTTACTGGTTTGAACCAAAATGCTGCAGGAATAACGAGGTTGCAGATAATCAACGCCCAGAATGCCCACCAATAAGGTCCTGTTGCTGCCCCTGGTGATAGATAAGTAAAGTCTTCATATCTTGAACCTGAATACCAACCGATGAAATATTCTACAGCATATGCCACGGTAACCATACCACCTGTTACGATAATTACGATATTCATAATTTCAATATGATACTTTGTGATATAATCTTCTAAATGACATACTTTTCTTGCTATGAGCAATAAAGTTTGTACCATTGCAAATCCTGAGAATACCGCACCTGCTACGAAATATGGTGGATATATTGTTGAGTGCCAACCTTTGATAACAGATGTAGAGAAGTCAAATGATACAGTTGTATGCACAGAAAATACTAATGGCGTAGCTAAACCTGCCAAGACCAAAGATACTTCTTCAAATCTTTGCCAATGTTTTGCTTTTCCTCCCCAACCAAAGGCAAGGAAAGTATACATCTTCTTAGTAAATGGTGTTTTGGCTCTATCTCTAATCATTGCAAAGTCTGGAATAAGACCAATGAACCAGAACACTACTGATACAGAGAAGTATGTAGATATAGCAAATACATCCCAAAGAAGAGGAGAATTAAAGTTTGTCCAAAGGGACCCAAATTGGTTTGGTAATGGAAATACCCAATAGCCAAGCCATGGTCGTCCCATATGTATTACAGGAAAGATTGCTGCTTGAACTACAGCAAATATAGTCATCGCTTCAGCAGATCTATTCACTGACATTCTCCATCGCTGTCTAAATAATAACAATACTGCGGAGATAAGTGTTCCTGCGTGTCCAATACCTACCCACCATACGAAGTTGGTGATATCCCAACCCCAGTTGATAGTTCTATTCAGCCCCCATGCTCCAATACCTGTTCCGATAGTATAAGCAATACAGCCAAATCCGTAGATAAAAAGCACTAATGATGCAAATAAAGCTGACCACCATAATTTACCTGCTCTTTCCTCAATAGGTCTCGCGATATCTTCTGTAATATCGCTGTAGGTTTTATGTCCTTGAATTAAGGGTACCCTAAATGGGGATTCGTAATGTGACATATTTTTACGCTTAATTAGTATTTAAACTTTGTTATTATCCGTTATTTCTTACTTTGGTATGATAGAACACATTTGGTTTTGCTCCAATTTCTTCAAGTAGGAAGTATCTTCTATCGCTTGAGAATAATTTTCTTACTTTAGAATCTTTGTCATTCATATCTCCAAATACCATAGCTCCTGACGAACAAGCTGCGGAACAAGCACAAGAATCTTGGAACTCTTGGTCTGTTACTTTTCTTTGTTCTTTTTTCGCTTTCAAGATAGTAGCTTGAGTTTCTTGAATACACAATGAACATTTCTCCATTACCCCTCTTGTTCTCACCACCACATCTGGATTCAATACCATTCTTCCTAAATCATTGTTCATTTGGAAGTCAAATTTATCATTATTTGCATAATTGAACCAGTTGAATCTTCTCACTTTATAAGGGCAGTTATTTGCACAATATCTTGTTCCTACACAACGATTATATGCCATTTGATTTTGTCCTTGCTTACCATGAGATGTAGCACCTACTGGACAAACATTCTCACAAGGAGCATTATTACAATGTTGACACATAACTGGTTGGAAAATCACTTTTGGATTCTCGGCAGCGTGGTTAAGCACCCCACCATCAGTAAATGCATTGCCATACATATCTGGAACATTCATACCTGCTGCTACGGCTTCCTCTGGCATTAGCTTACCATCTTTATTTGTATCAAGATTTTCTGGAATATCAGCAGAATAGTAACGATCAATTCTCAACCAATACATATCTCTAGACATTCTCATCTCTTCTTTACCTACAACAGGGGTATTGTTTTCGGCTTGACAAGCAATGATACAAGCCCCACAACCCGTACAAGCATTTAGGTCAATAGATAAATTAAAGTGGTGTCCATCAGTATCATCGTAAGAATCCCAAAGAGTAATCTTATCTGCTGGAGTAGCACCATTTAATGTATGGTACTCCAATGGTTTATTCCAACCTTTCTCAGGATCATCAAAAGGAACATTAATAAAATCGTCAAGAGACACTTCTTTTGCGATATCATAACGCCCCATTAGTGTATTTTGAAGTTGCATTCCTGCAAATTCGTGAGTAATACCTTCTACCTTTTTAATGGTTATATTATTTACATTTAGATTAATACCATCAAACAACGGATAAGCATTAACACCAGTAGCAGCAACCCTACCAGAATCCTTCTTTCCATATCCGAGAGCGATACCAAACGAACCATCTGCTTGTCCTGGTTGGATAAAGACTGGCACATTTTTAAGAACCACTTCTCCATTCACAGAGATATCTACCTTATCTCCATCCATTTGCATTCTTGCATTAAGCTTATTTTCAAGACCTAATTTTTTTGCATCTTTCGGAGAAACTGTTAGATAGTTATCCCACGAAAGTCTAGTAATTGGATCTGGTAACTCCATCAACCAAGGGTTATTTGCTTGGGTTCCGTCTCCAATCGCATTAGTATATAATGTAAGTTCAAAATCAGATTCTTTATAATTACTCAATTCAGCAATAGCCTCATCGGCATTTCCACCTACATAATTTATTAATTTACCGATATTCGGAGTTTCATTTATACCATTATAAAGTGCTTGATTGAAAGATGAATTATGCAAGATAGTTACAGCATTCGCTTTTAAATAATCGTAGTAATTATTTGCATCACTTCCTTTACCATTAATCCAAACAAGGAGAGACTCTTCTAATTGTCTTGGTTTGAAAACTTTTTGGATTGTTGGTTGAGTAAGAGCATATATCCCCGTTTGAGGAGCTATATCACCCCAAGACTCTAACCAATTTGCTACTGGAATTACGGCTTTAGATGCTTTATATACATCATTTTTCTTATCACAAAAAGATATAAGGTTTTCTACCCTACCCAACAATGTTTTGAAATTTTCTCCATCTTTCGAAGAATACACAGGATTCACATTATTGATAATTAATGTGTTTATTTGTCCTGCTTCTAACCAACCGAGGAACTCTTTATATCTTGCTCCGTCAAATTGTTTTAGATAATTGGCTTTACCTGTAAAGGCTTTTGACGCTAATTTTTGGTTTATCAAGTGAGATAAAACAATTGCTGGTTTTGAACCATCAGCCAACACCACAGCATCACTACCTTTTGCTTGAAGTTCTTTTACGATAGCCTTAGCATTAGCATCATTAGTTCCACCATTAAGACCTTTATAAACTTCCATCAAAGTTTTAAATACAGCCGATGGTTTTAATCTCAGTCTTGTATCTGCATTAGCACCTGTTATAGACATATTAGATTCTACCTGAATATGTCTCAACATAATATTTTTCCCTGCCTTTTGAGAAGCCTCTGGTTTTCTAGCAATAGCATAAGAGTTTTCTAAACTACCTCCATTAAAATCACCTAAAAAATCAGCTTGGAAAGAAACTACCAATTGAGCCTTCGTAAGATCATAGACAGGCAAACTTCTCTCTCCGAACACTTCTTGTGCAGCATCAAGATTAGCAGTATATGGTATCGCATCATAAACTACCAACTCAGCTGTAGGATATTTAACTTTAAAATCTTCAAATAATTTTTTGAAAGTTGGAGAAGGCATTGAATGAGTAAGCACTACAACTTTTTGCTCTGCGGACTGTGATGCCTCTAAAGATTTCAATACATAATCATCAACTTGGTCAAATGTAGCATCTTGACCCGCAAGTTTCGGTTGTTTTACTTTGTCATTATCATATAGAGATAATACAGAAGCTTGAGCTCTAGTACTTGTACAACCCAAATCTTTTGCTATTGGATTGGGATTAATTTTAATTGGTCTCCCTTCTCTTGTCTTCACCAATACACTTGCGAAATCAAACCCATCATAATAAGCTGATGCATAATAATTAGGAACCCCTGGTATGATACTATGAGGTTTTACTACATAAGGTATTGTTTTCAAAACTGGAGCTTCGCAAGCTGCTAAAGCAACTGCCGCGGTAGAAAAACCTGCAATTTTCAGGAAATCTCTTCTTGAGGTAAGCGGGGTATTAGCATTTGCTTCTGCTGCATTTATTTCATCTACCGGAATCTCTTCCATAAACTCCCTCTGAGCCAACTTGGATGTAATAGTTGGGTCTTGTAATTCGTGAATACTTCTGAATTGTATTTTATTTGAAGCCATTTATACTTCTAATTTTTTCGTTATTACTATTAATAATGACATTTACCACACTCAAGTCCGCCGATAGCATCAACGGTGATTTTACCACCAGACTTAGGATATTGTTTTTTCAGTTTGTTGTGTAACTCTGTAAAATATTCTTTGTTATATCCATTAGTCATATCCACTTTGGTTGTTCTGTGACATTCTATACACCACCCCATTGTGAAATCGTTCGCCATTTCTACCACATTCATTTCATCAACTTTTCCATGACACGCTTTACATACTACATTAATCTTAGCATCAGGATTTTTAGCATTATATGATTCTATAATTGCTTTTTCCCCTGCTACTACGTGCTGAGAGTGATTAAAATATACGAAATCTGGCATATTATGAATTCTCACCCACTGTACAGGTTCTGTTTTACCTGTATAAGACTGACTACCAGCATCCCAACCTACAGCTTTGTAAATTTTTTGAATTTCACCATCGTAGAATGCTTTATCTTTACCTGATTCAAAGTAATCACCTTTATATTCAGAAATAGCTTTATGGCAGTTCATACACACATTCATAGATGGTATTTCAGACACCTTACCATACTTAGCACCTGAGTGACAGAATTGACAATCAATCTTATTTACTCCCGCATGTATCTTATGGGAGAAATATATAGGTTGTTCAGGTCTATATCCTTTATAAACCCCTACCCACATCAGCCAGTTCCATAACCCATATACAGCCAATAGAGACAATACACCGACTAATCCTTTACCTGCAAGGTTAAATTTTTGATACAATGCCTCGGCTCTTTTAGCTTTTTCAGGGCTAAGATTATTATTCCTTTGTAAATTAAGCAATTGTCTTAATCTTAATAACACCCAAATCAAAAGACCTACGACAGACAATGCTACTCCGATAATAATTTTGGAGTTTAAGTTATCTTTTTTCTCCGCCTCCATTTGAGCTACTTGGTCAGAAGATGGAGCCGCAGCTGCCGCTGGTTTTTCCTCTTTTTTTGGAGGATTCGTAGTATATGCCAAGATATCACTAATATCCTGATCGGACAAACTTGGGAACGGTGGCATCGGAACGCTATTGAACTTAGTAAATAACTCCTTAGCGTAAGGATCACCAGAACCAACTAACTCCTGAGAGTTTTTAATCCATTTGTGTAGCCAATCTGCTCCAAGATTTTTCTCCTTTTGTACTCTTTCTACCACACCTCCGAGTTGAGGTCCTACTAACTGCTTATCCAATGCATGACATGCAGCACAATTTGTGTTAAAAAGTTGCTCTCCTTTTTTTGCATCACCCTCTTGAGCGAATGCAGAAGAACTCATTGATAATAAGATACCAACGGCCAGCAAACTTTTCTTAAAACGCTTTCTCCAACTAATCATTTACTTAAAAATTGGGTTACTCTATTGAAATAAACTTTTAATTAGGCAAAAATAAAACTTTTAACATATAATTAAGAAACAAAATGCAATACTTTTTAGCTTTTATCGCTAATTTATATAGTTTCTAAATTAATTTTTTATCTATATATTATTTTTTTAACATATAACTAAATAAGTTTTAAAATTACCACTGAATAAAATAAAAGACTCTAATTTTAAGTTAGAGCCTTTTATTTATTAATTATTTAATTTCCATAAAGTTATCCTGTGGATTAACATCTGCCAACCTCTTAGAAAAATCTATACCTATCACTTGCAAATCCTCCTTTTTAAAAGGAATAGTGAAAGTATATTCTCGTTTCGTGGAAATCCAATAATCCAAGGTTGAAAAATCGCCATAGGCATCTTTTTCTTTCCAAGAATGGGTAAGATTCGTTGGAATATGATAATTAACAATCTTCTTATCCTTGGTGAATATCGAGAAATCTATTGGCATCGGAATATCACCCTTATTTTCAAGGGTAATTTTTGTACCATTTTCGGTATATTCTACATTTTTAATTGAATAATCTATTGTTTCCGTAGTGTTTATCCAATAATGATAGAACCACTTCAAGTCCATTTTAGAGACTTTTTGAGCTATATGCATAAAGTCTCTATCGCTTGGATGATGCATTTTCCATTCTTCAAAATAAATTTTTAAGACATCAGATAAGGCTTGCTCCCCAATAATATACCCCAACTCTACAAGAAAAAGTTCTCCTTTAACATAGGCTGCGACAGAATACCCTGCACCACTATGGTGATAGTCGGAATACCAAATAGCTGGCTCCTCCATTCCGGTTTTTGTAAATCGTGTATATCTATTTATGGTCTCCAAAAATGGATTCGGTAGTGCTTTTTGAGATGGAAATAGCTGATGTGTTACCCAACTTTCGGCGTAGGAAGTGAAGCCCTCGTCAAGCCAAGGTTGAGTGCTTTCGTTCGTCGCCAACATCTGTTGAAACCAAGAGTGTGCCCCCTCGTGTGCCATAAGTCGCACCAAATTGAGTAGAGAATCAGATTCGCCCAAAATCATTGTGGCCATTCCGTACTCCATACCTCCATCTCCACCTTGCACAAAGGAATATGTAGGATACATATACTGCCCAAACTTGGCATTCATCAACTGATAAAACCTCTTGATATATGGTTTCGCTTGGCTCCAATACTGTGTCTTGTCGGACTTCTGATACACGAAATAGACTTTTGGACCATCCAATATGCTAAATTCATCTACGGAATAATCTCTATCGGCTGCCCAAGCGAAATCAAGGATATTTTTTGCGGACCATTTCCAAGTAACTTTTCCATTTCTATCGGGAGTTAATTCTGGATTTTCGGAATATCCCTTCACTGCATTTTCATTTTTCAGAACCCCTCCTGCTCCAATGATATAGTCTTTATCAATCTTAATATTTACATCAAAATCGGCAAATGGAGCGTGAAATTCTTTCCCAAGATAATCAAATGTTGCCCAACCATTGTAATCATATTCGGCAATTTTTGGGTACCACTGAGTCATCGTCATATCTATTCCTTCACTGCTATTTCTACCGCTTCGGCGAATTTCCATTGGGATATTTGCATCCCACTCCATTGTAAAAGTTGTTGAAGTATTCGGCTTTATTGGTGTTGCCAAATATACTTTCATTATGGTTTCTTGAACTTCAAAATTCAATGGTTTTCCATCTTGTTTTATCCAATGAATATTTTGCTTTCCTTCTAATTCTGCGGGGATTTGAGATAATTCGGATACTCCATTTACCTGCAATCTTTTGTCACCATTTATTCCTTGTTCTCGGATTCGATCGTCCATCATTGAACCACTCTTAAAGGCATTCCAATACAAATGAAAATACACCACAGATAGCTCATCTGGAGAGTTATTTGTATAAATGATGCTTTGTTTTCCTTGATAAGTAAAGTTCGTAGCATCTACATCTATATCCATCTTATATTTTGCAAATTGCTGATAATAAGCACCCTTTTGTGCAGATAGGATTCCTATTACCATCAATAATAATATTTGAAATATTCTATTCATTCTTCTGATTTATTAATAATCTTTCTACCCTAAAATATTCACTCCATTTTCTAAAAGTTCGTAAATAGCATCTCTACCATCATTAGGATTTACATTGACTGCTTTCGTCCCTCTAAAATGTACAGAAGTAGTATATCCGCAGGCAACCGCATCAAGGCAAGTGTATTTCACACAATAATCTAACGCTAGTCCTACGACCTCCAATTCTTGAATATTTTTAGATTTCAGATAGTCATCAAGGTCGGTTTTTTGTAGTCCATTATTATCTTGAAATGCCGAATAAGAGTCTATACTCGGATTAGTTCCCTTTTGTACGATATGATTGATTTTACCTTTGTACAAGTCTTTATGAAATTCTACCCCAAAAGACCCCTGAACGCAATGATTCGGCCACATAAACTGAGGTATGCCATTGAGGTCTATAATTTCACCGACGGATTTTCCATTATTTTGGGCAAAACTTTGATGATTTTCTGGATGGAAATCTTGGGTAAAAACAACCTCATCATAGTAGTTTTTCGTTATCAATTTATTAATGTACGGAATAATATTATTCGCAAAGGGGACTGCTAATGCACCCCCCTCACAAAAATCATTCTGAACATCTACGACAATTAAAGCTTTTTTCATTTTTATTTCGTAATAAGTATCATAGATTTCATTTGTATTAAAACTTATTCTCTACCTCGGCTGCATTAAGCATCAGATAGTGCAAATCTGTATTCTTCACAAAAGGTTTTAGGAGTTCTTTCCCTGGCCCGAAGATTGCTAATTCTACATAATCTCCCGAGTGGTCCATACTAATCCAGCCGATAGAGTTCGTTTTTCCTTGTTGCTCGGAATAAAATTTATATGGTAATTTTTTATAGTTATACAATCCGTCTTCTTTCTCTAATCCATTGTAGAAATCCAAGAGGTGCTTAGCCTTATCATCAGCAATTTGGATTTTATTAGCCTCATAAATCAAATCTTTCACTTGACTTACAGTGAATCCGCCATTGATTTGGTTCAAAAGATTATCATTAGTGTATTTATAATTTGCAATACTATCAAATTGTTGGTTCGCTGTCTTTCCATAAATAGTTCCTGGATTAGCATTTCCGTGGTCTGTAGTGATAATAACCATCGTATTTCCATCTTTTTCAGCAAAATCAATTACTGCTTTTATGGCATCATCGAATGCCAATTGGTCGTGAATAAGTGCCGCTACATCATTTCCGTGAGCTGCCCAATCCACTTTACCTGCCTCTACTTGCAATACAAAACCTTCCTTATGGTCTTTCATTTGATTGATAGCGATTGTTGCCATTTCTGCAAGAGTTGGTATATTTTGTAACTCCTTAGTATTCTGTCTATCAATAGAATACGGCAAAGCCCCGTGATTGAATACTCCTAACAGTGGTTTATTTTTTTCAATCTTTGCAAAGTCGTTTCTATCTTTTAAGATTTGATAACCTTTTTTCTCATAAACGGCATAGACATCTTTTTTGTCTTCTCTTTTTTGAGGGTTAAAAAACTCGTCGCCACCACCCATCATTACATCAAATCCATATTCAGCATACATTTCTGCAATTTTTGGTTCTGCTTTTCGGCTATTAGAATTAATACAGAACCCCGCAGGCGTTGCGTGTGTGATAGTTACAGTTGTTACGCATCCTGCTTTTTTACCTACTTTTTTGAATTTTTGCCAGATTGGTAAGTGGTGTTCTCCGTTTGGTCCCACATTAAGAGAGCCATTATTTACACGAAAACCTCCACCAAAAGAGGAACTCGCTGCTGATGAATCTGTAACGATAGAACTTGCAGATGCTGTATCCATCAAGGCACGAGATACGCGATTTTCTAAATATAGATTATTCCAATTGCCATTTCTTCCTAAAATTCTGTTGGAATACAAATTGGCCAAAGCCAAAGTTCCCGAACTCATACCATCACTCACCATAAAGATGATATTTTTAGCTTTCTTGCCGTGTCTTGGTTTTATTTCCAAGTTTTTTGCATCAACTAGACCGAACGGATTAACTGCCAATAATCCTGAAAATAAAGCAGTCCCTTTGAGAAATTTTCTTCTGTCCATTATTTTTGGTTTTTAAGGTTCAAAATTACAATTTTATTTTTAATTACAAAAAAGTCCCTATTTTTATTTTTGACAATAATGAATAATGAAAAAAGCAAGAGTGAATATAATCTCTTGCCTTTCAATTATTAATTATTTTACTATTTTCATCTCTTCAATAAGATGTTTTGCTTCTCCGTAGATATCAATCACCCAAAGTACAAAACGAGAATCTACATTAATAGTTCTTTGTTTATCTGCTTCAAAGACAATATCTCCACTGAGAGCCTCTGAGTTTCCATCAAATGCTAATCCAATAAGATTTCCATCGGCATCCATAATCGGCGAACCAGAGTTTCCGCCCGTAATATCGTTATTAGAAAGGAAATTAAGGTGCAGATTTCCTGTTTTTTTGTCGGCATATTGTCCGTAAGTTTTGGTTTGCATCAAGTTGATAAATCTCTCTGGCAAATCAAACTCTTGGTCGCCTTTTTTGTATTTTCCTAAAATACCTCTTTGGTCGGTATAGTAGTTATCTTTATCCGTAATACCGAAATATTTTCTATCGGCTCTTTTTGGGAGGGTAACTACGCTACCATAAGTTAGTCTCATTGTAGAATTAGCATCTGGATAAAATGCTTTTTTCGGTTGAGATTTTCTTAATCCATCGAGGAAGATTCTGGTATTTTCGGCGAATTTTCCGTCTGCTTCGCTATATTTTGTAGCCAAATTCTTAGTATCGTTGATATAATCATTTGCCAATTGATACAATTTATCTTCCTCCAAAACTTCCTTATTTGGGTTGTTTAGGAATGCCAATAAAGATTCTTTATTAGCAAAAATAGAAGTTGTCGCAATCCTATTTAGGATATTTGTATCTACATTTTTTAATGTTTGAGAGGCTACATTTGGATTTACCTTTTTTTGGTACAAACCTATCATTTGAGTTAGCATCTCTGTTTCTAACTCTTGATTAAACTTCTCGTAGGTAGCATCTATTTCGGATATGGCTTTGTCTTTAAGCTGAACCTTTTTAGCTTCGTCTTGTTCCATATAAGTCTTCATAAAGGCTCCTAATCGATACGCAATGGAGATATATTTTGCATTTCTTTGTAATTGGAAGGCATAGCTTTTCTCAACATTTTTTGCATTTACCTCGTTGTAGTAAGCCTTAATATTTTCCAAAACATTTGCATAAGTTTCTTTATTTTCTGGTTTATTTGCCCATTTTTGAAATTTTTTCTCAACTTTGTGTTTATCTTGGATAGTTCCATTTTTCAGCACGGAATCAATCGTTCCTTGTCTATTTTTCCAATAGTTAGCCACCTGTGCATATTGTGATGCATAGTTTAGGCTAGTTGCATGGTCTTTATCCATATATTTCTTCATAACATCCATAGCTTGTTTAGATGCCTCTACCCACGCTGGATAATCACCATACACAAGCTGAGAGATTCCATAGGAAGTTAGGTATCTATTAGTTCTCCCTGGGTATCCCATAATCATTGTATAGTCGCCTTTTCCTACCCCTTTGATAGATACAAGCAATGAGTGTTTCGGTTGTAATGGTTTGTTATTTATAGAATATTCTGCAGGATTCCCATTAGCATCGGAATATATACGAAATACGGAGAAATCAGCTGTATGTCTTGGCCACTCCCAATTGTCGGTATCGCCACCGTATTTTCCTAACGAAGCAGGTGGTGTTCCCACAAGACGCACATCATTAAAATTTTGATATACGAAATAATAGAACTCATTTCCATTAAAGAAATCTTTTACCACAACGCTATATTTGCCATTAGCAGAATTTTCCTTTTGGATAGCTTTATATTCTTCTTCAATGATTTTATTTCGTTGCTCGGCAGATAGTTTATTATTTAACTTAGCATTTATTCTCTCTGTGGCATCACCCATTCTCACCAAAAATTTCACAGAAAGACCTGGCGCTGGGATTTCTTCTTGCAAATTTTTAGCCCAAAATCCATTATTCAAATAATCTTTCTCTGGGGTAGAGAGCCCAGCAATAGAACCATACCCACAATGGTGATTGGTGAATAGCAGTCCTTTATCAGAGACTATCTCTGCCGTACAACCACCGCCAAATTGCACAATAGCATCTTTTAGCGAAGAGTTATTGATAGAATAAATCTCCTCCGGGGTAAGGTGTAGCCCCTCTTTTTGCATATCTACACCATTAAGTCTTTTGATGAGCATCAAAAGCCACATGCCTTCATCTGCTTTGATTTGTAGGAACGACATTAGGAAAGTCGCCACTAAAAATATTCTCTTCATAAATAAGAATTTAAAAAAATTATAGAGTGCTAAGATAGCCCTTTTTTTTGATTTAATAATAAAATCTAGCTTTTATTTATCTTTTTCTATTATTTCTCTTATTTCTTGGGTGGTAATTGAGTATCGTCTCCCTCAGTTCTTCTGTTTTCAGATGAGTATATATCTCCGTAGTCGTGATACTCTGGTGCCCCAACATCTCTTGAATAAACCTCAAATCAGCACCATTTTGCAGAAGATGAGTAGCAAATGAATGCCGAAAAGTATGCGGAGAGATTTTCTTTTTAAGCCCCGAAAGATGAGCATATTCCTTAATAAATAGAAAAATCATTACTCGAGAGAGGAGCTTCCCTCGATTATTAAGAAACAGAAAATCCTCATACTTAGTGGCTATTTTCCCCAAAGCACGAACTCCATTGATATAATTTCGTACAAGTTCCAATGTATAATCTGCAATAGGCACAAGGCGAATTTTACTTCCTTTCCCCTCTACTTTTATGAAATTTTCCTTAAAATTAATATCCGAAATTCGTAAATGTATTAACTCGGAAACTCGCAACCCACATCCATACAAAACCTCCACAATACAATGATTCCTAATACCAATCGGTGTCGTCCTATCTATACTATTACACAGCAAATCAATCTCTTCCTTACTGAGAGAATCTGGTAAATAGAAACCTAACTTGGGAGATTCCAACAAAACGGAGGGATTATCGTGGCGGATTTCGTCTTCCTTTAAATACCGAAAAAAAGCCTTGATAGACGAAGTCCATCTCGCTTGAGAACGCTCGCTATTATGCTCCTTAGAAAAATGATATAGACACTCTTGCAAATGCTCATAAGTAATATCTACCACCGAAAGACCATCTAAATTCTCTTCTACAAAATTTTTCAACTTGAAAATATCTCTACGATAGGCATCTAGGGTATTTTCGGAAAGGTGTCGCTCAAACTTTAAATACTGCGTAAAATTCGTAATTTGTTCCTGCCAATCCATCGCCTATTCTGTATGATCTGAAATAATTCGCCAATCTTTACCATACTTCCTAAAAATTAAGGAATATACTCCGCTCATCGTAGTCTCATCGGTAGTTATCTTCCATTTCCCCACCACAAAAGCGATATCTCTTTTCAATCTTTTAACCTTAATATCCGAAAAACTCAAAATACCCATCTTTTCCCTATTTGGATAGGCTTTTTGGTAATTGGATAATGTATTTTCCCAACCGTAGGTGGTACCGTGTTTGCTAACAAATATTAGGGAATCCGACTGATAATATCCCTTCATATACCCTTTCAAATCGCCATTATTCCACGATTTTTCTTGTGATTTCATTACCGAAAGAATATCTTTTTTTTGTGAAAAAACAAAAAACGGCAAAATAATAAAACTAAATTTTAAAACATACTTTATAAACTTCATTTCCGTTAATGGATTTTAATTTATTTTTAAATTTAATAATACATTTTCTTGATAGATTGGCTCAGTAAATCATAGATTTCTGCCTGTTCAGCATTCGTTATCAATTGTTTTTGTAATTCTAAAACCTTCTCATCACCTCTTACTGCTGGCCCCGTCTGAGCTTTTTTTGGGTCAAGGGAATGGATTTTG
>CAKAOY010000016.1 GCA_916710115.1 uncultured Bergeyella sp. | reverse complement strand
AGCTATTAATCCGAATCCGAATTTATCTGCAAAAGGTTTTGTCCAAATATCCAATGAGGCCGTCACTAAATAAGCTCTCGCACCTTCCTTGTTGATTTCCTCTATGAATTTCAAGGCCTTTGGTCGTATCAAATTTGGATAATATTTTTCAAAAAAGTGAGTTGACTTGGTGGTTAATTCCTCTTTGGTTGCCCCTTTTAAGATAGAATACACGAATCTTTGTTTTACTTTTTCGGCATCTATCAATTTTAATTTTAACAAGACAAACAATGGAATATGCCATATAAATTGTCTCCAATACACCGCTGGATGATAATATTTCAGGAATAGGAACATCGTATCCTTATAGGTAAGAGTACCATCAAAATCAAAAAAATATACTTTTTTCATTTTTAATGATTAAAGTTTTAATCTTTTAAAAATAAACTCTGGTATATTTCTAATAATCATCATAATAACCCACCAAATTGGCAATACATAAACTACATTTTTTTTATTTTTATAAGCCTTATAAATGCAGTTGGCAGCTTGCTTTGGAGAAGCAGTTAGTTTTGGATTAAGAGGCATACCTTCTGTCATTTTCGTCGCCATAAATCCAGGAATTACAGATAATACATTTACTTTTTTATCGTAGAGGTAATTTCTAAGCCCACTAAGATAAGCGGTAAAACCAGCCTTTGCTGAGCCATAAATAAAATTACTCTGTCTCCCTCTTTCGCCTGCTACTGAGGACAGCCCAATGATAGTTCCACTTCTTTTAGCCTCAAATTTTTGAGCAAAATAATTCATTAAAGGAACTAATTTTGCATAGTTAATATCAATAATTTTTGTAGTATTGATATCATTGTAAAGTCCATCAGCCGTATTCATCCCCAAATAACCAGAGGCACAAAACAGTAAATCGGAATCTATATGATTCAATCGATGATAGTCATTATCTTTCAATAAATCAAACTCTATAATCTCGGAGTTTTGGACATATTTCACATCTATATGTCTTGCAAATTTCTCTGTATTCTCTTTATTAGAGGTCAGCAGATATATTTTTTCAAATCGTTGGCCTTCGCTCAATACCTTCTCCACGAATGCCTGTGCAACTTCCGAGTTACTTCCTAAAACAATCATTTTTTCACTTTGTTAATTAATATTCCACACTAAAAACCTAAAATCCTCTTTCTTTGTAGAGATACGAACTTTGGGCTATCCACATTTCGGAGGTAATTAGTAAGTTTCGGGTTACTCATAGAATCCTTCGTAAGATAAATTCTTCCGCCAAATTCTTCTACAATTTTGTCCAATTCCTCTACCAAGTATTTCAATTTATTATTTACTTTAAAATCCAATGCCAAAGTATATCCCTCCATTGGGAACGAATTATAGGCCTTTGGATTGTTTTTACCAAATAACTTCAACACTGCTAAGAACGAACCATTCCCAGAGTCGGCAATAGTTTCCAATATCTTCCGCATCCCCTCCTTTCCTTTTTCCTTAGGAATTACCATTTGATATTGAATAAATCCTTTTTTACCATAGATTTTGTTCCATTCATTGATTACATCAAGTGGATAAAAAAATGGCTCGTAATGTACAAAGCCCTCTACACTTTTTTTTGTTTGTTTATTGTAATACAACCAATTAAAAATCTTAATCGTAAAACTATTCAGCACCCAACTTGGGAAATAAAACGGAATAGTAGGCATTATTTTTCTTGGATTTTTCAATGGATTTTTATGTAATTTTGGTGGCAATTCCTCTCGTAAGGCGTGATAACCTCTCATTAAGATAGAACGACCTATATTTTCGCCCTTTTGTAGGCAATCTATCCACGCAACATTATAGAGCCAACCTTCACTCTCTTCAAAAAGTTGAAATATCTCGTCCAAATTATCCGCCTTGATACTCTCTTGTCGTATATAGGCAGTTTCTATATTTTTCAGTTTTATTTTTGCAGAAAGAATAATCCCTGTGAGTCCCATACCTCCCACAGTTGCCCAAAAATCTTCGGTATTCTCTTCGCGAGAACAAGTGATTACTTCTGCATTTTCTTTCATCAATTTAAATTCCAAAACATACTCCGAAAAACACCCTTCAGAGTGATGATTTTTCCCATGAACATCAGAAGCTATCGCTCCGCCGACACTCACAAATTTTGTACCAGGCGTAACATTAAGGAAATATCCCTGAGGAACGCTAATTTCCAAAATATCAGAAAGTAACACGCCCGCTTCACACTCCAAAACACCCTCTATTTTATCAAAACCAATAAATTTATTCAGTCTTTTCGTAGAAAAAATATTCTCCCCAAGTGAGGCATCACCATAGCAACGCCCATTACCACGAGCTATCACCTCTTTATGGCTAAGTACAAAATCTTTTATTTTTTGTAAAGAATCTTCGGATTTCATCTCCTTTTCCACCACAGGAAAATTCCCCCAATTCGTTATTTTTTGTTTCATTATATTAATATAGAAATATCAGGTTAATCTTTAAAATAAATCAATATCAAAAAGGCAAATCCCCACAACGCCAGTACTACCTGAATGTATCGATCCTTATATATCATCTTCGTAGGCGACTCTGTTCGGTTATAGACTAGCGTCTGCTGAAGGTACCTTAAAAAGGCAAAAATCACAAAAATAAATGTATAGAACACCTTGTTAGTAAATTCCTTCTGAGTTTCTGGACTTATAACGAACATAATATACGAAACAATTGCCAATGTAACAGAGATAGATAGCACAATATCTGCAAATTGGATATTATACCCATCTAATGCTTTTCGAGTATTCCCCGAAAGTTGTGTATTAACCAACTCTCCTCGCCTTTTCCCTACTGCCAAGACCAATGCCAGTACAAAAGTCAATATAATAGCCCACTGAGAAACAACTATCCCCGTAGCATATCCTCCCGCCAAAACGCGTAGCACAAATCCCACTGCAATGATACTAATATCCACAATAGCAATATGTTTCAGCCTAAATGTATAGGCTAGATTCATCACAAAATATGAGGATATGACCGCTCCAAATTTCAAAACATTATACCCAAAAACATCACTCAACGAAATAATTAATCCAATTGTGGAAATAACCAACCCTACTAAAACAAACTTTGCTCGCCCTACGGAAATTTCACCACTCGCAAGAGGTCGCCTACACTTCTCAGGATGAGCCCTATCCGATTCTATATCACTATAATCATTAATAATATATATAGAACTCGCTGTAAATGAAAATATTATAAATGAAAAAATCGTCTCGAATAGTTGAGTTGTTTCAAATATTTTCCCTGAAAAGAACAACGGAATGAATACGAATAAATTTTTTACCCATTGCTCTACCCGTAAAAGTTTAAAATACGCCTTCATCATTTGAATAAATAATAGTCTACAAAATTACGATTTTTCATTATATTTGTCCAATATTTAACCTAAAACAATCTAAAAAAAGATGAGTTTTTTCAGTGAATTAAATCCCGAAATGGATAATTATTTGGAGCAACATACCTCGCAAGAGTCCCCATTGTTGGCAAAATTGAGGGAAGAAACCTACAAAGATACTCCCCAATCTCATATGATTTCAGGAATACAACAAGGAAGATTTCTCGCTACAATATCCAAAATGCTTTCGCCAAAAAGAATTTTGGAATTAGGGACCTTTACAGGATATGCAACACTATGTATGGCCGAAGGATTAGCAAAAGATGGTAAGATTATAACCTTAGATATCAACGAAGAACTCTCTTACATTCCTAAAAAATATTTTACTGAAAGTGATTTTTCAAAACAAATAGAGTTTAAGTTGCAAGATGCCAGAGAATACCTAAAAAACTGCTCAGAAACCTTTGATTTGGTATTCATTGATGCCAATAAATCTGCCTATGTAGATTATTTTCAACTGATAAAACCACTATTAAAAAGCGGTTCCGTAGTCTTATTTGATAATGTCCTTTGGTATGGAAAAGTATTAGAAGAAACGCTCAAAAGTAAAATGACAAAAAAAATAAAGGAACTGAATGACCTTGCCTCCGCTGATGAGGACTTTGATAGTTTCATCCTACCATTGAGAGACGGTATACATTTTTTAAGAAAAAAATAGAGATTATGCAATCTCTATTTTTTATTTTATCAATTGTTTTAGATAGGCTCCATATCCGCTTTTTCCATATTTTTCAGCAGATTTTAGGAGTTGTTCCTCATTAATAAATCCCTTATGATAAGCTATCTCTTCAATGCAAGAAACCTTAAAACCTTGTCTTTTCTCTAAGACTTTCACAAACTCTGACGCCTCGTGAAGAGAGTCGAAAGTTCCTGTATCTAACCAAGCTGTTCCTCGACTCATTACACCTACTTCTAATTCACCTTTTTCAAGGTATATTTTATTAATGTCTGTAATTTCTAATTCGCCTCTTTCCGAAGGTTTTAGATTTTTAGCATATCCTATGACAGAATTATCATAAAAATATAGACCTGGCACAGCATAATGAGATTTTGGAACTTTAGGTTTCTCTTCAATAGAAATCGCTCTAAAATCCTTGTCAAATTCAACAACACCATATCTCTGGGGGTCGGATACTTTATAGGCAAATACACAACCACCTTTAACATTTACCTTACTTTCCAAAAGCTGGGAAAGTCCTGTCCCATAAAAAATATTATCCCCCAAAACCAATGCCACAGAATCTTCTCCAATAAATTCCTCACCAAGAATAAAGGCTTGTGCCAGTCCATCAGGGGAAGGTTGTACCTTATACTCAAATCTACAACCGATTTGTGAACCATCTCCCAAAAGTTTTTGGAAAGAAGGTTGATCGTGTGGAGTGGTTATGATGAGAATATCTCGAATACCTGCCAAAAGCAATGTAGATAGCGGATAGTATATCATCGGCTTATCATAGACGGGCATTAGTTGCTTACTCACTGCGATTGTTAGTGGGTAGAGTCTTGTTCCCGACCCACCTGCTAAGATTATTCCTTTCATCGTTTTATTTTATCATTAATTTTATCATTAATTTGTGTTTTTAATAAATACTTATCTATAGATATTGCTTCTCGTAATATTTTTGATAATCACCAGAAGTTACATTATTCAGCCATTCTTCATTTTCTAAGAACCAATCAATCGTCTTGGCAAGCCCTTCTTCAAAAGTTACTGAAGGCTTCCATCCCAAATCTCTATTAAGTTTCGTAGCATCTATGGCATATCGTTTATCGTGCCCAGGTCGGTCCTTTACGAAGGTTATCAGTTTCTCTGAATAACCACTCGGTCTGCCTAATTTTATATCCATTTGCTTAATAAGTTCCTTTATTAAGTCTATATTCTTCCACTCATTAAATCCGCCAATATTATAAGTAGAGCCTGTTTTTGCTTCGTGAAAAATTTGGAAAATTGCCCGAGCGTGGTCTATCACAAAAAGCCAATCTCGAGTATATTGTCCATCTCCATAAATTGGTAAAGGTTTTTCATTAATGATATTAAAAATACAGAGCGGTATCAATTTCTCTGGAAAATGATTTGGCCCATAGTTATTAGAACAATTTGAAATAATATATGGCAATCCATAGGTATTTCCATATGCCCTCACGAGATGATCGGAGGCTGCTTTACTTGCAGAATAAGGTGATTTCGGAGCGTATGGAGTCTCTTCGGTAAAAAATCCAGTCTCTCCTAAGGCTCCATAAACCTCATCTGTGGAGATATGATAAAAGAGATTTTTTCGCGGAGTATCAGGATAATTCCCGTGAGAATGTTCTGTTTTTAATTCCCAAAATTCACGACAAAGATTCAATAAATTTGCGGTACCAAATACATTTGTATTAATGAAAGCATTCGGATCGGTAATACTTCTATCCACATGGGATTCTGCTGCAAGATGCACCACAGCATCTGGATTATATTTTTCAAATACCTTTCTCAATTGCTCAGCATTGGTAATATCTACCTTTTCAAAAATATAATTAGGCGCTCTTTCTATATCTTTGAGATTTTCCAAATTACCCGCATAAGTTAAAGCGTCAAGATTGATAATGTTAATATGTGGTAATTCTTTTACAAATTTCCTTACTGTATGAGAGCCTATAAATCCTGCTCCGCCTGTAATGATGATATTCTTCATTTAATAATTTCTCTCTTTAAACAATGGTTGTATTTTATCTTTCTCAGAAAGTTGGATAACTTCAGTCGGCAGTTTCCAATCTATATTAAGGTCTGTATCATTCCAAAGTATACCTCCTTCGGACTCTTTATTATAAAAATTATCGCACTTATAAGTGAAAATTGCAATATCACTGAGTACCGAAAATCCGTGAGCAAAACCTCTTGGAATATAGAATTGTCTCTTATTCTCTGCTGTGAGTTCCACTCCATACCATTGACCAAAAGTAGGTGAATCTACTCGCAAATCCACAGCAACATCCCAAACCTCACCCTCTAAGCAAGATACTAATTTTGCCTGAGCGTATTCTCCTTTTTGCAAATGCAACCCTCTGAGTACTCCATATGAAGATTTAGAAATATTATCTTGTACGAAATGTCCATTCAGTCCCGTAAGGTTCTCAAATCTCTTTTCGTTGTATTTCTCATAAAAATAGCCTCTATCATCTTCAAAAATAATAGGTTCTATAACATAACAATCTTTTAGTGGAGTCTCTATTAGTTTCATTTATTTGTTTAATTTATCTCTTTCTTGCTCATAAACAGCCTTTTTCAATGCTGAACTTGAAAAACGATGGTCTCTCTTGTTGTAGTAAATCTGTATCCCTTTATCTTCGCAATATTGTTTTCCTGTGAAGTCCTTATCACGATAATCATCACCAATAATTCTCACATCTATAACAAATGATTGGAGAATATCCATTAAGTCTTCCTCTGTATTATATGGAATAATCTCATCTACGGAACGGCAGGCTTTCAGCTGTATATATCGCTCAACTACCGATTGAGTGGGTTTGTTCTTCTGAGGTCTATCCAAAGAAGGGTCTATCTGTAGTCCAACAATAAGGTAATCACAGATTGTTTTTGCTTCTTCTAACATCTTTATATGTCCCGCGTGTAGCAAATCAAATGCTGAAAAGGTTATTCCTATCTTTTGTGTTTTCATTATTATATATAATTATTTATAGTTTGCAAATATAGTTATTTTTTATTATTCTCTAAAAACTACACTATTCTTATCCAATATTTTTCATCTTTTCTGGCAAAATATCCAAGAAATCTTCTACAATCATATTCGATAATGTATAATCTTGGTTTTTAGAATTTTGGCTCTTATATGCCACACAAAATATTCCTGCTCGGTGAGCTGCCAAAATCCCATTTGTAGAATCCTCTACAACAATACAATTCTCTTTCGGATAACCCGAAATTTCCGAAGCAAGATTAAATATCTCTGGATTGGGCTTAGATTCCTTCAACTCTGCACCACTTATTTTTCCCTTAAAGAAATGTCCTATTTGAAATTTTTCAAATACCCAATCAATCGTATTCATCGAGGCGGAAGACGCCAAAATCATCACAATACCTGCCTTTTGGTAAGCCTCAAATAATTGATATATATTCGGTAGCAATCGGAAATCGTCATCCGTATCAAAGAAATGTTTAAAATACCTTCTCTTCATCTCCGAAATCTCCTCTATCGTCTGACGAAGTCCAAAACGACTAATCAAGGTTTCGCAAACTTTTTTCGTAGAATTCCCTGTAAATAAATTATATAAATCATCAGAAACCTCAATTCCCAAATCCTCAAAAGTTTTAAAATACGCCTTTCTGTGCAATGGCTCGGTATCTACAATCACTCCGTCCATATCAAATAAAACTGCCTTTAATTCCATTTTAAAAATAATTTAAATTATCAGATTCTCTCCAACTCGTCTGTACTTATTGTTGTCTTGAATATTCCGTAATTAATCACTGCCTTGTCTTTGGATATTTTTTCAATCACACCGACACTTGTTCCACCAATTATCCTCACTCTTTGCCCTACTTTCAACCATATTTTTCGTTCTTCGCGCCTTTTTTCCTCTAATTTTTCATTGGTTTCTGCAATTTTTTCTATCACGTCCTGCTTTTTGAGTTGCTGTGTGATTTTTCTCTTTACGATTTGCAATCGTTTAGATTCATCTTTATCTATTTCTAATTTTTTATATTTTTCTTGTTCCAATATTTTCACAAAATCCTTCACTATTTCCTTACGAGGTTTTCCTTTGATATAGCTATCAATAAATACCTCTATACGATTTCCAAACTGTAATTTACGGTGCTCGTCCTCATAAAGTTTCTGGAAATTATAAAGTTTCTGCTCTATTTGTTGGTTCAGTTTTCTCAAATTATCCCTTTTATCGGCTACGGATTCCTTTTTTTCTTCCAAGTCTGATTTCAGTTTCTCTACCTCATATTTTTCTTGTTGAAGTTTTACAATAGTTTTATCAAGATTGACCACATCTTTTTCTATCTTTTTTTGGGCGGATTTGATAATGAACCTCGGTATATTATTTTTCTCTGCCACCTCAAAAGTAAAAGAACTTCCCGCCTGCCCCATCTCCAATTTATAGAGTGGCTCAAGACTATTTTCATCAAATAGCATTGCTGCGTTTTTGCACGCTGGGAGCTGTTCTATCCGCAGTTTTATATTGGTATAATGCGTTGTAATGATAGCAAAACTTCTCTTTTCGTAAAAAAATTCCAAAAAACTCTCTGCCAAAGCTCCTCCCAACTCTGGGTCAGAACCTGTACCGAACTCATCAATCAAAAGCAAAGTTCGCTCATCTGCTTGTCTTATCATTCCAGACATTTTTTTCAACCTTGAAGAGTAGGTAGATAGATGGTTCTCTATAGATTGATTATCCCCAATATCCGTCATTATCTTATCAAAGAAAAACATCTCAGATTTCTGATGCACTGGCACTAAAATCCCCGACTGAATCATCAGTTGCAACAATCCCAAAGTTTTCAAGGTGATAGATTTTCCTCCTGCATTGGGTCCTGATATACAAATAATCCTACTATGCTCATTGAGGGTAATTGTCTGCGGAAAAGTTGGTTTATTTTCCTCCTTATTTCTAATCCAAAGTAAAGGATGATATGCATTAATAAGCCTCAAAGTAGGGTGAGAATTAATTTTGGGAAGCACACCACCGATTTTTTCAGCAAATTTAGCTTTTGCTCTCGTAATATCCAAATCATATATATATGATTGATAATCAGATAACTCCAAGTTAAATTCTCTTAGTTCGGCTGTTAATTTCCTTAAAATTCTATCTATTTCCTTTTTTTCCTCATCCTGAGTTTCTCTCAGTTTAAAATAATGTTTTATAACAGAATCGGGCTGAATATAGGTAATAGACCCCGTTTTTGAAGTTCCTAAAACACGTCCTGAGACTCTTTTTTTGAAGACCGATTTCACGGCAAGCACCCTCTGGTCATCCATAATCGTCTCTCGTATATCGTCTAAAAAATCATTTTGAGCGTAGAAATTGAGCGTCTTATTAAAATTCTCATCAATGCTTTTCCGAGCCATACCGATTTCTTCTCTCAATACTCTAAGGTTCGCTGAGGCTTCGGATTTTACTTCACCAAAACGATTAAGCACTTTATCAATTTTCTCAACAATCTCTTTACGATATACCAAACCCCGTACCTCCTCATTGAGTGTTGGGAAGGTATCAGTAAGTGTTGGAAAAAATTTTTGTAACCTTCCGACCTGTTCAGTAATATTTTTTATACGGATAAAAGATTTATTTTCCAGCCGAAAATCTTCAATCATCATCAATTTTAGTTCCTGCTCTATATCCTCATACTCATTGAAAGGGATGTCATTAGCACTCTCAAAACTGGATAAAAATTCTGAAGTTTTTTTCAACGCTTTTTTAGCCTCATCAAAAGGCATTGGGCGGAGGTTTGCCAATCTATCAGCAGTTTTTTGAGAATACACAAAAGGTATGATTTCCGAGAGGAGTTCCGTAAATTCTAATTCGTTTAAATCCGCTTTATTAATATTCACAAGTCAAAAAATTATTTTGATATTACACTTTTTATTACTCGGCTGATTCGCTCTCTATCTTCAGTCGTAAGATTAGACCCTGAAGGTAGGCACAGACCATCATTAAATAATGTTTCTGCCACATTTCCTTCATAATAAGGACTATTGGCAAACACAGGTTGCAGATGCATAGGTTTCCATAATGGGCGAGATTCTATATCATTTTCTGCCAACTTTAATCTTAGCTCTTCCCTATTGAATCCCGCTATTTTTTCATCAACTAAAATCGCAGTAAGCCAATGATTTGAAAAAAAATCTTGATTTGGTTCTTTAAGTACTTCCACACCATCAATATCCTCAAATAATTCTCGATAAAATAAATTCATCTCCCTGCGTGTCTTTATCCTATCCTCCAAAACCTCCATCTGCCCACGCCCAATCCCCGCTGATATATTACTCATACGATAATTATACCCTATTTCCGAATGCTGATAATGAGGAGCATTATCTCTGGCTTGTGTAGAAAGAAAAATAGTCTTTGTCTTTTCTTCCTGAGTATGGCATACCAAAGCACCTCCACCCGAAGTAGTTATTATTTTGTTTCCATTAAACGATAAAACGCTAAATTTTCCAAAAGTACCACAATGCTGATTTTTATATGTAGAGCCTAATGCCTCGGCAGCGTCTTCAATCAAAGGAATATCATATTTTTTCGCAATTGAAAGAATTTCCTCAACCTTAAATGGCATTCCATATAGAGACACCACAATAATTGCCTTTGGCTTTTTACCCTTTCTTATTCGGTCAGTGATTGCTTCCTCCAAAGCCTTGGGACACATATTCCAAGTATCTTTTTCGGAATCTACAAAAATGGGTATAGCCCCTTGATACACAATAGGATTTGCTGATGCAGAGAAAGTCATAGATTGACAAATAACCTCATCACCTGCCTGCACACCGCATTGGATAAGAGCCAAATGAAGCCCCGCCGTACCCGCTGAGAGTGCTGATACTCTTACATCTCCACCTAAGAATATCTCCAAATCTCTCTCAAAGCCATCAACATTTGCTCCAAGTGGAGCTACCCAATTTGCATCAAAAGCATCGTGAATATACTTCAACTCCGATCCACCCATATGAGGAGAAGAGAGCCATATTTTTGAATTCATTTATTATTTTTTTCTAAAAATCAAAACTATTTTTCCAACATTAAAATAATATTATCCAAAGTGGTCATATTAGAAAAATCTTCCATTTCAAAGTTTTTTTCAAAAGTTTCCTCCAACTCAGAAATGAGATTTAGATGCCTCAGAGAATCCCAATTTTCTATGGTATCTTTATTAATTTCAGTAGGAAAATCGGCAATATCCATTTCAAAAACCCTTGCCATAATTTCTATTATTTGCTGTCTCATAATCTAAATAAATGTTATTGTATAGTATTCCTTAATTTCTTGTTTCGCCGTCTCGTCAAAAATATAAAACTTATTTCCTTCGGCATCCGTTTTCTCCAACTGAAAACCTATTTTCTCCAAAAAGTCCCTTGCCATTATATTCTTTTTAGTAGGGATGTATCTTGCTGTGATTTTTTTATGTTTCCCTTCATTTACTTTTTCTAATATTTTAAGAAGGGTTATTTTTTCAATATCTCTCCCTAATATTCTACAACTCAGCAGATAAGAATCCAGATACAACTCCGTTTCACTCTCAGTAATGATACTAGCAATAGTAATACCATTATCACCAAATTTATCCTTTACATTTGCACAAAAAATACTCGCCCCAGTATCCAATAACCCTTTTAATTGTTCCTCTGTATAGCGTTTAGTCGTGAGGTTAAACTGGTTCGTTTTTTGTGTCATTTGAGCAATACGGGTGAAATTCGACTCATTCGCCTTAAATATATCTACTTGTATTTCAAGACTTTTAATATATTCATCTATATTTTCAAAAGCTTTTTTACTTTCATTTCGGAAAAAGTTCTCTTTATATTGTTGAGTTTTATGTATGTCCTCTTGCGAAAGTTCATACACAGCAAAATATTGATGATATATTTCCCAGAAAAAATCTATCAATTCGTATGGATTTTTTGGAAATTCGGGAATCTCCACCTCTGGTAGATAATTCTTCACCAAATTCCTTTCCATTGGGTTATCATCAATGAATACGATGCTATCAGTACCGATATTGAGCTCTTCGGCAATGGATTTTATATTAGATGCCTTATCTTGCCAATTGATTCTATATGCCGAAAGAACATCGCTATTGATAAGGTTATTCGGATTATTTTCCCATACATCTTGTACATCTTTCAGATTATTTTTGCTACATACTGCCAAAATTACCCCTTTTTGAGAAAGTTGCAACAAGAGGTTTTGGAAATTTTTGAAACAAATACCCGGGTAATCCATTCCCAGCTGAATTCCGTGGGTACCATCTTCACCAACAATACCTCCCCAAAGGGTATTATCACAATCCAAAACGATACACTTTTTTCGTTTCAAATCCAAAATCTCAGTCTGTTTTTGATACCACTTCTTGAAGTTTTTTGCCAATTTGGGATTAATCACCATCTGAGCGGTGAAGAAAAAACGCCAATCTATTAAAGATAATGTTTGATTCTGACAAAAAATATTGATATCCAATACCTTAACATTACTATACTGTTGTATTTTTTCTCGTAGAAAATGATTATTAAAATTGTCTATCGCCTCTAGTAACTGTCTATTTTTTAGTTGCCAATCGGCAGTGGTATTACGATACAAATTAACAATCACAATCCGTTCCGTAATCCCCATACCAAGTATAAAACTGATTTTAGACTTGATTTCCTCTACCTCCAAAACTTGCTCTTCGGGAGTAAAAGATGGATTTAATTGATAAAAAATCGTATATTCATCATATTCTCCATCTGGTTTATTAATATCCCCATATCCACTGAAAAAGAATGAGTTATCAAACAAATATTCTATAGTGTAGTTTCTGAACAAATACTTCATTTCTAAAATTTCATTTTTATTGCTGGATTTCCCATATAGTTATCTCCATTATTGGCATTACGAAGGAGGATTGCACCAACACCAAACTTATTATTATCTCCAATCGTACAATTTTGAATTACGCCCGAATTGAAGCCAAAGGTGTTTGCATTACCGACTTTCACACTCCCTGAAATTTGAACATTGGGACTAAATACATTATAACTACCAATACCACTATCGTGTCCAAGTGTAACACGAGTATTAAGTATATTGAAATCGCCAATCTCCACATTACAACTTACGATGGTATATGCAGAAATAATATTTCCCTTACCTATACGAACATTTTTCTTATCCAAAAACAACACCGATGGATGTATGATATTTGGGAAATATATATTAGGATTATCAATCCGTCCAACAATAGACTGAATACTCCTCGTATTACCAATAGCTATTATCACTGCTATTTTTTCGGAGATATTATTCAAATCTTCTATAGTTCCCAATACCTTTCCATAGTGATTTTCGGTATTTTTGAGGTTTTCAGCGTCATCAAAAAATCCTATAAACTCCCACTCTCGTTGTATATCGTTGATATTATTTATGATACAAGCTATTTCACAACCATATTTTCCTGCTCCGACGATTGCTATTTTTTTCATATTAATTATTTCCTTTAAATCTTTGCGTAGTTACTTGCCCTTGAGCTGATATTCCCTCTCTGAGGAGAACTTTTTTTATTGTGAGAAAAAGTATTTTAATATCCAATAATAGAGATACATTATCTACATACCATACATCCAATTCAAATTTTTTATTCCACGAGATAGCATTTCTCCCATTCACCTGAGCCCAGCCCGTAATTCCTGGTTTTATTTCATGACGGCGATGCTGTTTTTCATTATATAATAACAAATATTCTGGCAATAGTGGTCGTGGTCCAATCAGAGACATATCTCCTTTAATAACGTTCAGTAACTGAGGCAGTTCGTCCAATGAAGTTTTTCGGATAAATAGTCCTATTTTTGTTAATCTATTTGCATCAGGGAGAAGATATCCTTGAGAATCTTTCTTATCATTCATTGTTTTAAACTTAATAATTTTAAATATTTTCCCGCCTTTCCCTGGTCTTAATTGATAGAAAAATGGACTACCTCCATTAGCGAAACACAATATCATCATCACCACCAAAAATATGGGACTAAAACATAAAAAAAGTAATATTCCCAACAAAAAATCAAATATTGGTTTATAATAATTTTTATACATTATTTAACATTAATCACTTTGTTATCAAATATTTATAATATATCCTCCCTCCCATAAAACTCCTCACAATGGTAATAGTAACTGCAGCACCAATCACCCCAAACCTATATATGAGCGGATACGAAATGAGTACTCCCAAAAACGATGCAATCATAGTATTATGTAACACTAATCTGTCTTTCCGTATTATGATGAAATAATTCAGCTCGTAAATATTAGTAAAGGCATAACCTACAAAACCCAACAAAAGTACCAATAACACAATGAAATTCTCCTTTGAGTTTTCTATATTTAAATACCAAAAAATAAATCTATTACATATCAAAATAGCAAGCATAATAATTATTGTAAAAAAGATTACCAATCGCTGATATTTTTGAAAAAACGCCTTATTCTTATTTAAAAAAGGAAAAAACACCTTTGATACAATATATAACAACATCATTCCAGCCAACACAATAGTATTAATAGAATGAAAAACTCCGACAGCAGTCTTCACCTGCAACAATCCTAATAAAAATATCGTGGTATTGTTATACAAAATTGGCAAATATTGATTGGCAAATATCGGAAAATCTTTTTTTAAACTTTGAATAATGCTTTTATATTTCAAAAAATGAAACTTAATTTGATATTTGTAATATAAAAAAAATTGTCCTAAAAAACCTAATATTAATGAACTAACTCCCTGCAACATAAAATATTGCCAATAATCCTCCGAGGATTTCAATAAAGTAAATATTCCAAAGATGAAAAATATTTTTGCTCCTACATTAAGATATGCTATGTATTTCATCTGCTCAACGCCTTGAAAAAACCAATCTGGGAAGAGACTATCTCCAATGAGCATCATCATCCGAAAAAACACCAATAATCTCAACTCATAAAACTCTGCAAAGGATATTGTTAATATAAAAATCAATAAAGCAGATATGACAAAAAAAACAATTTTTATGAGCATCACCTTACTGTATATTAAGTTAATTTTCTTTTTATTATCTTTAAATGTATTAATATCCCGTACTGCTGTTACTCCAAAACCAAAATCTATTAAAGTCTGAAAATAAACCCCTAACGACATAATAAAAATAATCTCCCCGTAATGAGCTACACCTATGATTCTTAACACATAAGGCAACACAACAAGTGATGATAGCATACCCACCAACTGAGATACTGATAGAGAAAAAAAATTCTCCAACAAAACCTTAGTATGCTCGTTAAAGAGGTTGCTTACATATTTTTTCGGCATTAGTTATTTGTATTTTGATAGGTCTTTTTTTTAATTGTTTGGTAGAATTCCTCTCTTTTTTTATCTAAAATTTTGTTCGTATATTGTTTTGCTTTCATTAGATTCCTTTCGGATTGTTGGCGATATATTTTTGGGGATTTCAATAAATTTTGTAGGATATCACAAGTTTTGTAAATATCTCTAGTCGGTACGATAAATTCATCATCTAACAATTCTGAAATCCCACCAATATTCGTTCCTACACATGGTAACCCGCGAGACATTGCCTCGACCATTGCCCGTGGTAGTCCCTCAGAGTGTGACAAAAGTAAAAACACATCAGAGGAATCCAAATGTTTATCTACAGCATCTCGTTGCACGGAACCGAGAAATTGCACTTTATCTTCAATGGCTAACTTTCGAGTTAGCGCCCTCATTCGTTCCATATATCTACCTCGTCCTAACCATTTCAAATGAGTATCAATTCCTCTTCTATTCATCTCATCAATAATATGGATACATTTATCTGGAGATTTTCTCAAATCCTCTAATTCTCCGACACAAATGATATCAAGTCTATTTTTATCAGTGAGGATTTGTTTTGGAAAAATATCGTCGTCATCAATAAATACA
>CAKAOY010000015.1 GCA_916710115.1 uncultured Bergeyella sp. | reverse complement strand
GATGCTTTCTGCGGAACAAATCCTGACACAAGACTGAAAGTAAGATTCATAATGGAAGTTGCGTGGCAAGCTCACTTCGTTACTAATATGTTTATCCGTCCTTCTAGCTACGAGTTGGAAAACTTTGGAGAGCCAGATTTCATTATCATCAATGGGTCTAAAACGACAAATCCTAATTGGAAGGAACAAGGACTAAACTCTGAGAATTTTGTAATGTTTAACCTTACGGATAAAATCCAAATCATAGGAGGGACTTGGTATGGTGGAGAGATGAAAAAGGGTATGTTCTCTATAATGAACTACTACCTACCACTGAAAGGTATGGCATCTATGCACTGCTCTGCCAATGTTGGCGAAAAAGGTGATGTTGCATTATTCTTCGGACTTTCAGGAACGGGTAAAACGACTCTTTCTGCCGACCCTAAGAGATACCTCATCGGTGACGACGAACATGGATGGGATAACAGTGGGGTATTCAACTTTGAAGGTGGTTGCTATGCAAAAGTGATAGACCTATCTGCTGAGAAAGAGCCTGATATTTTTGGTGCTATCCGCCGAGATGCACTTCTTGAAAATGTTGTCATCAAAGAAAATGGGGAGCCAGATTTTGAGGATAAATCCATTACAGAGAATACAAGAGTTTCTTATCCTATCTACCACATTAATAAAATCGTATTACCATCAAAAGCAGGGCATGCAAAAAAAGTTATCTACCTTTCTGCTGATGCCTTTGGTGTATTACCGCCAGTTTCTGTATTAAATGAAGACCAAGCACAATACTATTTCCTAAGTGGATACACATCAAAATTAGCTGGTACAGAAAGAGGTATCACGGAGCCTCAGCCATCATTCTCTCCTGCATTTGGTGAAGCATTCCTTACCCTACACCCTACGGCCTACTCCAAAACGCTAATCGGAAAAATGAAAGAACACGGAGCAAAAGCATACCTTGTAAATACAGGCTGGAATGGAACAGGTAAGAGAATCTCACTAAAAGATACGAGAGCAATTATTGATGCAATTATTGATGGCTCAATAGAAAATGCTCCTAAAACGACAATACCAGTATTGAATTTGGAAATTCCTACTACATTACCAAAAGTTTCAGAAGGAATACTTGACCCAAGAGACACCTATGCCAACGCCTCTGAATGGGAAGCAAAAGCCAAAGACCTAGCTGGAAAATATATCGCCAACTTTGAGAAATATTGCGATAATGAGGAAGGTAAAAGACTTGTTCCTGCTGGACCTCAGTTATAATCAAATTAACATTATTAATAGGTAACAAAAGCCACATTCCTAAAATTAGGAATGTGGCTTTTTGGAATTATAATTTTCTTAAAAATATCTAATAATTGTCTATTTTATTCTTATTACTTTTTCTTTGTATCTAATTTACTGAATTCTTTCACTACTTCATCTGTTTTAAAAAGATGGCTAGAAATCAATCTGAAATTGCCAATAGCAGCCTTGTATCCATCAATATCATAATCTGGAATGATAGTTCCCGCCGTAGCATCCGTTACTACTGCTACCTCAAAGCCATCTTCTACCAAATCTCTCAAATGAGAATCGATACATAGATTTGCAGACATACCGGCTAACACTACTTTATTGAATCCGTGTTTTCTTAATTGCAAAGCAAGATCGTTAGACTCTGGTCCAAAAATCTTATGAGGAGATGCTACTACTACATTTTTTTGGTTAATATATTTTTTATATTGCTCTAACCAATCTGCTCCTGAGCCCTCAAATCCTTCGGTTGTATATTGACCTTTTCTATCAAAAAGATGTCCGTGGTGCATCATATACTCACCTGCTCCTTCAATTTTCCATTCATGGTCGTGAGGAAAATAATAGTGTGGAGACACAAACACCTTTACATTTTTATCTTGTGCAACCTTGAATATTTTGTCCAAATTCTCTACCGTATTATTTTCCATTACGGATTTTCCTACTACTCCCCAAGTTCCTCCTTTTGGACTAAGGAAATCATTTTGAGGGTCTACAATAACTATTGCTGTTTGGTTATCAATAGTAAAACCTGGGTCTGGTAATTGAGCATATACTCCTGCTCCCATCATCACGAATGCTAATGCACTAAAAAACTTTCTTATCATTGCTTTAATTATTTAATTTTGATGGTGCAAAGGTATAGCGATTTGCAGTCCTACAAAATGGACTTTTACGACAGATATATGGACTTTTATTTTATGGATTTTCTATCTATCCTATCTTTGTACTTTCACGATATTTCAACGGGGAGACCCCTACATTTTTCTTAAAATATCTACTAAAATAGAATTCATCATCAAATGCGAGTTCCCAAGAAATTTCCTTAACTGATTTTTGGGTAAGTTGCAGGAGCTTTTTAGCCTCCAAAATTATTCTATCTTGTAAAATCTGCTTTGGAGTTTTGCCAATTTCATTTTTTATCTTTCGGTTAAAGGCATCGGTTGTCAACCCAAATTTATCAGCATAGAAAGAAATAGAATGCTCTTTTCTATAAAATTCCTCTACCAAATCTTGGAAATTCAGTACCTCATCAGTTAGATTTTTAGGAACTTCTGTTCCTATCAATCGTTTTTTCTCCTTGCTACAAAGTGCCAAAATCAGCTGTAAATAAGTCTTCAATACTGATGCTGAATAGGGGTCACAATCATTATTTTCTTCCTTCATTCTCACAAAAATCGCCTGCAATTCCATATAGAGTTTACCAGTAAGCCCTATATACGGCTGCTGATATATATTATTAAATAATAATCCATTACAAGCCACATCTTGCCGATGATATTCTATGCAGTAAAACTCTGCTTTAAAACAAAAAATTTTTAAATCTCTATAAATTCCCTTGGTGAATAGAATCCCTTGAAACGGATTGAGAAAAATTGCTATCCTCCCTGAAAAAGAATATGTTACTAAATCCACCACAAAACTCCCCTCTCCCTCTACCATCATTATAGTATAGGTCTCGGACTGGTATTCGTACTGATCGACTGAAGCAATCTCTTTAATACTAAAATTAGGATTCATTTTATATTTTTGTTAAAAAAAGCATTGAATGTATCGTTCAATGCTCTTAATTTTATTTATTTTACAATAAGACTTAGCTCGTCTAATTGTTCTTTACTAATAGTAGCAGGGGCATCTATCATTACATCTCTTCCACTATTGTTTTTTGGAAATGCAATATAATCTCTAATCACCTCATTACCATCCAAAATAGCTACTAACCTATCAAAACCAAATGCCAAACCGCCGTGAGGTGGGGCACCATACTTGAAAGCATTCATCAAGAAACCAAACTGAGCCTCAGCCTCCTCTGGGGAGAATCCTAATAGCTCAAACATTTGGGCCTGCAGTTCTCTATCAAAAATTCTGATAGACCCACCTCCTATTTCATTTCCATTGAGTACCAAATCGTAAGCATTTGCTCTTACTTTACCTGCATCGGTTTTCAGTAAAGGAATATCCTCTGGCTTCGGTGAGGTAAATGGGTGGTGCATCGCGTGGTATCTTTTAGAATCTTCATCCCACTCCAAAAGAGGAAAATCTACTACCCAAAGAGGTGCAAATTCTTTTGGATTTCTCAATCCTAATCTATTTCCTAACTCCATTCTGAGAGCAGATAATTGCGAACGTACTTTATTAGCATTTCCAGAGAGTATCAGCATTAAATCGCCTTTTTTAGCTCCGAATCTTTCGGCAATTTTTCTTAAATCGTCCTCATTGTAGAATTTATTCACGGAGGAGGTCAAAATGCCATCGTCTTGATATTTCACCCATACCATTCCGCTGGCACCTATCTGTGGTCGTTTTACCCAATCTACTAATTCGTCTATTTGCTTTCTAGTATAGCCTGCACATCCTTCCACATTGATACCTACCACCAATTCAGCATCATCAAATATTTTAAAATCTTTACCTTTTGTTTCATCATTAAGCTCCACAAATTCCATCCCGAAACGCACATCAGGTTTATCGTTTCCATATCGTCTCATTGCCTCCTCAAAGGTAATTCTTGGGAATTTCCCAAAATCTTGTCCCGTAACTTCCGTCAATAGGTGAGATGCCATTCCCTCAAAAATATTCATCACATCCTCCTGCTCTACAAAAGCCATTTCGCAATCTATTTGTGTGAACTCTGGTTGTCTATCTGCCCTTAAATCCTCATCTCGGAAACATTTTACAATTTGGAAATATCTATCCATACCTCCGACCATTAATAACTGCTTGAAAGTCTGTGGAGATTGTGGCAAGGCATAAAATTGTCCTGCATTCATTCTACTTGGAACCACAAAATCCCTTGCCCCCTCTGGGGTAGATTTTATCAAAACAGGAGTTTCCACCTCTATAAAACCTTGTTCAGAAAGGTAATTTCTTACTTTTTGAGCCATTTTATGACGAAATATGAGTTTCTCCTTCACAGGATTTCTACGAATATCCAGATATCGGTATTTCATTCTTAATTCCTCACCTCCATCGGTTTCATCTTCTATGGTAAAGGGTGGTAATTCTGCCTCGTTAAGAATGATGAGTTCCTCCACCAAAATTTCTATCTCGCCAGTGGGTATTTTTGGGTTTTTTGAGCTTCTTTCTATCACAACGCCTTTTACCTGAATAACGAATTCTCGTCCTATTTTTTTTGATTTTTCGAGTAATTCTTTCGGTGTTCTATCTTCATCAAACACCAATTGCGTGATACCGTACCGGTCTCTCAAATCTACCCATACAACAAATCCCTTATCACGAATCGTCTGTACCCAACCGCTCAGTGTTACCTTTTCATTAATATTTTTTGAGGAGAGTTCTCCATTTGTATGTGTTCGGAACATAATCTGTTTTCTTTTTGGCAAAGATAAGAATTTTTATTTTTCTAGTATCCCTCCTATGCCTCATTTGACACAAAAAAAGATTGTTTTAATGAAAAAATTCTTTATATTTGTCCCAAAATAAACTCAATCTAATGGAATATTTAGAATTTGAAAAACCGATACAAGAACTAATGGAACAATTCTCCACTTGCTCTATCGTAGGTGAAGATGCAGGCATTGATATGAAACTTGCTTGTAGCCAAATAGAAGACAAAATCTTGGAAAAGAAGAAGGAAATCTACGGAAACTTATCTCCGTGGCAGACAGTACAACTATCTCGCCACCCCGATAGACCCTATACTTTAGACTATATACAAGGAATTTGCGACCCTGATAGTTTCATAGAACTCCACGGTGACAGATGCTATGCCGATGACCCTGCTATGGTTGGAGGCTTGGCTACAATTGATGGTGAAAAAGTAATGATTATAGGTACCCAAAAAGGACGCTCTACAAAAGAGAGACAACTAAGACGCTTCGGAATGCCAAATCCCGACGGATACAGAAAAGCTCTGAGACTGATGAAGTTAGCCGAGAAATTTAATATTCCCGTCGTTACCCTTCTTGATACACCAGGTGCTTACCCAGGATTAGAAGCAGAAGAGCGAGGACAAGGCGAAGCTATTGCCAAAAATATTTACGAAATGGCTCTCCTAAAAGTACCTACTTTCGCCTATGTAATCGGCGAAGGTGCCAGCGGTGGCGCATTAGGAATCGGTGTTGGTAACAAGGTATATATGTTGGAGTATTCTTGGTATTCCGTAATCTCTCCAGAGTCTTGCTCTTCTATACTTTGGCGAAATTGGGAACACAAAGAAGACGCTGCAAATGCCCTAAAACTCACTCCAAAGGATATGCTAAAAAATAAAATTATCGACGGCATTATCCAAGAACCTCTCGGAGGAGCTCACTACGACCCAAAACAAGCCTGCGAAAATCTCAAAAAATCTATTCTACAAAACATCAATGCCTTTAAGAAATTCTCTAAAACCGAAATTGTAGAACAACGACAACAGAGATTCATCGCACTTGGAAAATTTAAAGGATAATTCTAACTCAAAAAAAATAATATCATAATGAAACGAATACTTTTTTCTTTCTTTTTGATGATAAACCTTTTCGCATCGGCACAAGATTTTCAACAATACTTCACCGATGGTTCGTTGCGAATAGATTTCCTACTTTTTGGGAATAAAGATACGACACAGGCAAGCATCAAACAACTCAAAAAAGAGCCTTTCTATGGAGGGTCTAAGAAAAATCTTATTTTTCCAAATTTTGGAACTTATAAATTTGTTGTAAAAGATGCCGATAAAGGAAACATCATATTCAGTAAGGGATTTAGTCCGATTTTCCAAGAGTGGAAACATACACCAGAAGCAAAGGAAAAGATACTAACATTTGAAAACGTGATGAAAATACCTTATCCTATTGTAGATATTATTGTGGAAATCCACGAACGAAATGCAAATGGTGAGTTTAATAAAGTTTTCAGTGAAAAAATTTCTCCAAAGGACTATCAAATACTCCACGAGGCAACAACTAATTATAAAGTAACGGAAATCTACAAACCGACAACCCCCGAAAAAGGGATAGATATCGCCATCGTCGCCGAAGGATACACCCAAAGCGAGATGCCAAAATTTATAGCCGACACGAAACGACTTGTAGATTACATGTTCACTATTCCACCGTTCAGTAGATTTAAAGATAAATTTAATATCTATGCTATTGAAAGCCCTTCACAAGAAAGCGGAACGGACATCGGTGGAGAAGGAATCTATAAAAACACGATTCTCAATACGAAATTTTATACCTTTGGTTCGCCACGGTATTTGACTTGTCAATCATTATTCAAATTAGCTGATATTACTTCGGTAGTGCCTTATGACCAAGTTTATGTGATAGTAAATACCCCAAGATATGGTGGTGGAGGTTTTTATAATGTGATTAATTTAGTATCTGCTGATGACAAGCTTTCGGATAAAGTTTTCGTTCATGAGTTCGGCCATGGTTTTGTAGGACTTGCTGATGAATACTACTATGATGGTGATATTCTCGACAACACTTTCTACAACTATAAAATAGAACCTTGGGAAGCTAATATCACTACTTTGGTTAATTTCAAAGCGAAATGGGCAGATTTGGTAAGTAAAAAAACACCTATACCAACGCCAAGAATACCAAAATTTAGGGACAATGTAGGAGCCTTTGAAGGGGGTGGGTACTCATCAAAAGGAATTTTCAGCCCTGTACAAGACTGCAGAATGAAATCCAACGAACCGGAAGGGTTCTGTCCTGTTTGTACTCGTGCCATAGAACAAGTCATTGAATTCTACACAAACTAAGAATAAATTTAATCTGATAAGCTCACAAAGTTTATCAGATTTTTTTATAAAAACAAAGAGAGACTAATGTAACTCAGTCTCCCTCCTTATTAAATGAGAAAAAATTATTATTATTTTCCAAGGTAGGCTCTATACATCCAAACCTCTTTTTCTTGTTCTGTAATGTAATCTCCCATCTGAGAATTTGTTCCTTCATCTCCATATTCTCCCGAAAGTTCCAAAATTTCTCTTTGAAGTTCTATAATCACCTTGAAAGAATCAATGATTATTTCTACGCACTTAGCGCCATCAGTTACCTCTTGGCTTTCAGCAATAGTAGAGAGTTTAAGATATTCTGAATAATTATGTTTAGGAGTTCCACCCAATGTAAGGATTCTCTCAGCTATATCATCAATTTTCAGTACCATATTCTCATAAAGTTCTTGAAATTTCGGATGAAGAGTAAAAAATTGTTCTCCCTTAATATTCCAATGAGCTCCTCTCGTATTTTGATAGAATACAGAATAGTTTGCCAACAATAATTGTAATTTTTCTACAATTTCTTTACAATGAGCTTCCTGAAGCCCAATAATGTTTGTTTTTTTCATTTTTTTTAAATTTTAATAATGCAAATTTAAGACAAATATTATGTGGTTTATATGTTATTTTAATTAAAAAAAACTATCATTATATTTTATCAGATTTATAAAATCTCTTATTTCCCTCTAAAATTATTATTTTTGCCCTATTGAATATTTTCTAAAATGTTTAGCAAGCAAGAAGCACAAGAACTAAAACGAGAATTTTGGACAAGTTTCGGAAAATCGTTTCCACGAAAATGGATACTTTATAATACAAAAATCAAGGATTTTAATTTTAAATTTTCTGCTGATAACAAATCGGCAGAGGTATCTCTCAATATAGAAATGGATGATGAATTATTCCGAAATGCCTATTTTGAAAAAATGCAAAGCCTTGAAAACATCCTCCTCGAAAATCTTGGAGAATTCCATATAGACGAACATTTTTATTTGGATAATGGCAAAAAAATCTCTAAAATCTGGGTAAAATTGGATAATGTATCCATCTTTAACAAAAATTCATGGCAAGATATTTTTCAGTTTTTCGTAACCAAAATGTCAGCATTTGAAAAAGTTTTTATCGATTTTGAAGATTTTATAAAAAATATTTAATCATATTCCAACCGAAAAGACCTTCTGTGATAGGGTGTAGGCCCATATTTTTTTAAAGCCTCTATGTGGATTTTCGTCGGGTAGCCCATATTTTTATTCCAACCATATTGGGGATATTCTTCGTGGAGTTTCATCATCAGATTATCTCTATAATTTTTTGCCAAAATAGAAGCACAAGCAATGCTAAAATATTTAGAATCTCCTTTCACTACACACTGATGTGGAGTAAAAGGATAAGGTTTAAATCGATTACCATCAACCAAAATAAACTCTGGACGAGTCTGTAATTTATCCAAAGAAAGATGCATCGCTTGTATACTAGCATTCAATATATTATGTTCATCTATAAATGATGGCGGCAGTTCTGTTATAGCAAAATCAATCGCTTTTTCTCTGATAAAGATGTCCAATTCATTTCGTAATTTTGGGGTAAGTTTTTTAGAATCATTAATCAATTCACTCTCAAAATAGGGGTCCAAAATGACTGCCGATGCCACAACAGGCCCACAGAGACAACCTCTACCGACCTCATCACACCCAGCTTCCACATAATCCGAAAATTTACTTAACAATGCCATTTATTTGATAATTATTTTAAATTGATTAATAGAATCTCTGCCCATTTTTCGTCTATCTTGTCGGAAAGGAACAATCCCCAAAATCGTACCAATAGCATCTTCTAAGACTATATTTTTATTTTTTTCTAAAAGGCTAATTTTCTCATCTTTAATAAATTTTGATACTTTTTTTTTGCCTTGCATTCCCATCGGAAAAAAATACTCCCCTTCTTTTTTAGGTCTTAATTTTAATGGAAAATTTATTTTATCCCCATCCAAAAACCAAATTTTAGCTTCTTGAAGATGGTATCCTTCTAAAATTATTGTATTATTCTCTACGGAAGACTTTTCAATCGTCAGCGGAATATTATCTTGATTTTTTTCTTGTGAATAATGTTCTTTTTTACTGATAATATATTTCTGCCTATCTACGAGCAATTGATATTCTTTTGAATGAAAAATATTACCCACCTCAGCGTGTAAAATTTTATCAATTTCGGTACTATTTTCAAAACTAAAAGTTTTCAAAATTTCATATATTAAATATGTATTTTGTTTTTTCAGAGCATTTTTATCAATAAAAACAAAATTATCTTTCATCTCCGAATTCCTCTCAAAAAAAAACTTTAATTCACTATTTATAAATGATTTACAATCATTAATATAGTCAATAGACTTCTGAAAATTATCTAAAAAATGTGGGGACAAATCTTTTAATAGTGGAGAAATTGTATTCCGTATCTTATTTCGCAGATAGTCATTTTTTTTATTGGATTTATCCTCCCTGAATGGGATTTTATTTTCGTGAGCATATTGATATATTTCCTGTTTAGTAAAGCCTAACATTGGTCTAAAAATACTATTTTTATACTTTGGAATACCGCATAATCCTGCCAGACCCGCTCCGCGAGACAAATTAATCAGAAAAGTCTCCAACTGGTCGTCCCGATGATGTGCAGTCAGTAAATAATCTATATTATTATTCTGCATTACTTCACGAAAAAAAGCATATCGTAAATCTCTCGCCCACAATTGAATAGACCCCTCATTGGGCTTATTATCCACGCAAGAAACCTCATATACAAAATGCGGTATATCGTATTCTTGGCAAAAATTGGTTACCAATTTTTGATCAAGGTTAGAATCCTCTCCACGAAGATGATAATTAATATGTGCCACAGAAATAGCTGAGCATCTCTTTTGAGAAAAAAAACCTCTCATCAATGAGAGCAAAACCATAGAATCTGCACCTCCACTCACAGCTATCAAAAATTTCTTATCGACACTACTTTCCTCTAACAAAGAAAATTCATTTTGGAATTTTTCAAAATTTATCACCTCAGAAATTTATTAAATTTGTTAAAAACTTACTACAAATATAATATCTTTTTGTATATTTGGCGATGGAAAGATGTTGATTTTCCTCAAAACGAAAAATAAATATTTTGAATATATGAAATTATTGAATTTTTTTGCCATCGGATTAGTGGCTATCGGAATGACGAGTTGCGTGAGCAAAAAACAATTTGATGCTCTGAATACCAACTACAAACAAAGTCTTGAAAACCTTGCTGAGAGACAAAGAGAAATACAAGAGTTGAGAGGGCAGAATGCAGGACTTTCAAGTGAGAACAATCTTTTAAAAGACCAAAACAACGCTCTAAAATCTTCCCTTGATGCATGTCTATCCAACTCGGGTAAATCATCTGCTAATATTGACAAGTTAGTTGGAGAAATCAATGCTTCTAATTCTTACATTAAGCAACTTATTTCTGCAAATTCTAAAAACGATAGTTTAAACTTGGCATTATCCAACAAATTAAAAAGAACTTTGGATGATGTAACTGATAAAGATGTAGAAGTAAAAGTATTGAAAGGAGTTGTAATGATTTCATTATCAGACAAAATGCTCTACCCAGTAGGGAGATATGATGTATTACCTGCTGCACAAGGTGTCTTAGGAAAAGTTGCAAAAGTAATCAACGATTACGACACTTACTCCGTTTTAATTGAAGGAAATACTGATAATACTCCATTATCAAGTGTAAGTTCGCCAAGAGATAATTGGGAATTATCTGCCTTAAGAGCAACTTCCGTAGCAAAAATTTTGCAAAGCCAATTTGGGGTAAATCCAAATAGAATAACTGCGGGTGGACGAGGCGAATTTAACCCAAAAACAACCAATGCTTCTGTATCTGGAAGAGCCGAAAACAGAAGAACAGAAATCATCATAATGCCTAAATTAGAGGAATTTATGAAATTGATGAACATAGCTCCTATTAAGAAATAATTTTTTTGTTTCCATAAATTTTGTTAATGCAAAAAATAGACTTCCTCAATATTGGGAAAGTCTATTTTATTTTTTATCTCACTGAATAAATTTAGTCTTCTATACTAAGAACTTCTTTAATTTCAGGAGCCATTTGTTTGATAGTAGTCTCTACACCCAGCTTCATTGTAGAAAAACTGATTGGGCAACTAGAACAATTCCCTAATAGTCTCACAAAAACTTTATCCCCTACTACATCAATTAACTCAATATCTCCACCATCTTTATTAAGAAAAGGGCGGATACTCTCTAATGCTTCGAGTACTTTTGTTACCGTTTCTTCGTGCTTTATATCCATTAATTAATATTTAGTTGCAAATTTAGTAAAAATATTAAAATTACTATTCTTTTACCTTCTTATTTTTTTGTGGAGCACCCCGACATTGTGGTAATTTTCACAGCTTCAGTTGGAGGTAGATTCGTATTTCTATCCAAAAGACTTTCTAACATTTTCTTAGTCGTATCCAAGTATATTTCTGATACCATAGTATTTTCTTGAAGTGCCGCAGGACGCCCTACATCTCCTGACTCTCTAATACTTTGTACCAATGGAATTTCTCCTAAAACTGGAATTCCTAAATCCCTTGCAAGATTTTGAGCTCCTTCTTTTCCGAAAATATAATATTTATTATTTGGCAATTCTTCTGGCACAAAATATGACATATTCTCAATAACTCCTAACACTGGAATATTAATACTCTCCATAGTGAACATTGCAATTCCTTTCTTAACATCAGCCAATGCCACATGCTGAGGTGTACTAACAATAACAGCACCTGTAACAGGGATTTCTTGAACAATAGATAAATGGATATCTCCCGTACCTGGAGGCAAGTCTATCAATAAGAAATCCAACTCTCCCCAATTAGCATCTCTAATTAATTGTTGCAATGCCTTAGAGGCCATAGGGCCACGCCATACCACAGCTTGATTACTTCCTGAAAAATACCCTATAGATAGCATCTTTACTCCATAATTCTCTAATGGTTGCATCAAATTTTTACCATTAATATTTACGGTATAAGGCTTATCGCCCACAGTATCAAACATTGTCGGGATAGATGGCCCATAAATATCCGCATCGAGAAGCCCCACCTTGAAACCCATTTTTGCTAAGGTAACAGCTAAATTGGACGCAACAGTAGATTTACCAACACCTCCTTTTCCTGAAGCAATTGCAATAATATTGCTAATACCTGGTATCATTTTTCCTTTAATTTGGTTCTTCTGAACCTCCGTCTGATCAGGAGATTGAATTTTTAATTTCAAAACAGCTGTCTCGCCAAACTCAGAAGCAAAGGCTTGCTTCATCGCTATCTCCAATTTCTTTTTCTCGTGCATCGCTGGGGAGTGAGCTGTCATATCGATATAGACATCATCACCCATAATTTGTATATTATGCACCAAATCATCAACTTCTATATTTTTTAGAAATTCCTGAACTCTTGATTTTGTAATCATACTACTAATAAATTTTAACCACAAATATAAAAAAAATCTACAATTATCCCTCCTTATTTATAAATTTTATCCTATCAATAACTATTAAAAACATTCATCGTTTGATTTTTAAAAAATAATTTTTAAATATAAATAACTGATTATTAAATACTAACAATTAAAATTACAAAAACAGTATCTTTCGTTTAATTTTTTTTATTACTTTTACAGCTATTAATATTAAAATAATTAGAAATGAAAAAAATCCTTTTAGGACTATCTTTATTAGTAGGAGTAGCCATTTCTGCTCAAATTGAAGGAAAATGGAAAACCATTGACGACGAAACAGGAAAGGCAAAATCAATTGTAGAAATTTTCAAAAAAAATGATGGAAAATACTACGGAAAAATCCAACAACTGATGCAAAAACCCACTAATGACAATTGTGTAAAGTGCAAGGACGACAGAAAAAATAAACCACTAATCGGGCTGGAAATCATCAGAGGATTAGAAAAAGATGGCGACGAATTCACGGGAGGAACCATTACAGACCCAAAAAATGGAAAAACCTACAAATGCACCATCACGCGAGATGGCAACAAACTGAATGTGAGAGGATACATCGGCTTTTCTGTTATCGGAAGAACGCAAGTTTGGCAAAAAAACTAAATTCCAAATTATCATAGAAAACACTTATCGGTTCGCTCCGCATAGGTGTTTTTTTTATATCTTAGGAGTCCATTATGTAACAATCCTAAAAAAATAACGACTCATACAACGAATCTGATTTACATGAATATAGAGCAAGAATTTCTTAGGCAATTGTACGATAACCAAAATATCGTACATAAAATTTGCAGAATATACACCAATAACCAATACGACCACGAGGACTTATTCCAAGAAATCGTAATACAACTCTGGAAGGCATATCCCAAATTCCGAGGTGATGCCAAATTCACTACTTGGGCGTATAGAATTGCTCTAAATACAGCCATTACCCTATTCAAAAAAAACAATAAACAACCCAAAATAGATAAAAACAAAGAGCTATTCAATCTCAACATACAAGCAGAATATAATAATGACGAGATTGAAAAAATTCAAACAATGTACAATGCCATCTATCAACTCAATGATATAGAAAAAGCACTAATAATGCTCTTCCTTGAAGATAAATCCTACAAAGAAATTGCCGAAATAATGGGAATATCCGAAGGTAATGCTAGAATAAAAATGATGAGAACTAAAGACAAACTAAAAAAACTAATATCTAAAAACAACAAATAATGAGCCACGACTTAGATTTATTAAAAAAACATTGGCAAGAAGAAAATCACTTCAAAAAATATAGTGAACAGGAACTCTTCATTATGACCAAAAAGAAATCTCTATCCATAGCAAGATGGCTCCTATTGATTGGATTCATAGAGCTACTCTTTTGGGCAGGAATCAACCACTTTCTACCTCAAGGGAATAACGACTTGGCACTCAAAATAATACCACAAAAAGCCCTATACATTTTAGATACTACTTTCAAAACTCTACCCTACCTCCTTATCGGTGGATTGTTTTGCTCTAATTACATGATTGCTGTAGAAAACAGTCCCAAAAAACTTCTCCGACGAATACTCGGTATGAGACAATTGGTACGGTTATATGTGCTATTCGTTGTAGCCATAATGAATATATCATTCATTTTAGGGATATATTACGGTATTCATTATCATATTAACTGCAACCATTCTCCAAATTTTGCTTCATTATCATTAATCATCGTGGCTTCCCTCGTAATAATCACTATCTTTATTTTGGTTTTAACATTATTATACCGATTAATTTATGGTAAAATGCTAAAACGATTAGAAGAAACCTACAAGGAACTAAAAAAACTCTCTAAATAATAAACATACATATATAAACAAAAATTACATTAAATTATCACACTATAAATCAACACATTATAAATTTAAACAGAAAAAATATAAAAAAAACATCTGATTATTATAAAAAAATTATACCTTTGCTGAAAATATATCAAAAATATGACTCGTTTATATACAAATACTTGGTGGTGGTCTTTCTTACAATTATTTAAGCTGTAAGGAAGCAGAGCATTTGTATATATACTTTACATAATACAAGCCCTGTCGCACTTGCGGCGGGGCTTATTTTTTTAGTAATTTTAAATTTTTTACATAATGAAAAAATATTCAGTAGACGCCAATGGTTATTATGGCGAATTCGGAGGGGCATTCGTGCCTGACATTCTTAAACCAAATTTGAAGGAATTAGAGGATAATTACAAACAAATTATTTCCTCAGAATCTTTCCAAGAAGAATATCAACAACTGCTCAGAGACTATGTAGGGAGGGCGACCCCTTTATTCTATGCTTCTAATTTGAGTAAGAAATACAACACTCAGATTTATTTAAAACGGGAAGACCTCAACCATACGGGAGCTCATAAGTTGAATAATGCATTAGGACAGGCCCTATTAGCAAAACGACTAGGAAAAAAACGCGTAATTGCTGAAACAGGAGCAGGACAACACGGAGTAGCAACGGCAACGGCTTGTGCCTTACTTAATTTAGAGTGTGTAATTTATATGGGAGAATTGGATACCCAACGGCAAGCACTTAATGTTGCTCGAATGAAGATGCTCGGTGCCAAAGTAGTTCCTGCTACTTCGGGAGGAAAAACCCTCACCGATGCTGTAAATGAGGCATTCCAAAGTTGGGTAGAAAATCCTGCCGACACCTATTTCCTAATCGGCAGTGCTGTGGGGCCACATCCTTATCCTGATATTGTGGCTCATTTCCAAAGTGTAATTTCAAAGGAAATTCGTGAACAACTCACCGAAAAAATTGGCAAACCTACACCAGATTATGTAATCGCTTGTGTGGGTGGTGGTAGTAATGCCATTGGTGCTTTTTATCATTTCCTCGATGACGAAAATGTAAAACTCATTGCCGTAGAAGGTGGTGGATTAGGGGAAAACTCGGGTAAAACAGCTGCTACAACAGCCTTGGGAACCATTGGAGTTCTTCACGGAAGTAGAAGTCTTGTGATGCAGACAGAAGACCATCAAGTAATAGAGCCTTATAGTATCTCCGCGGGGCTTGATTACCCTGGTATAGGGCCTATATTTGCACATCTATTCACTACGGGAAGAGTTAAATTCTACAACGCTACTGATAATGAAGCTCTGGAAGCGGCTTTTGAACTATCAAAAGAAGAAGGTATTATCCCTGCTCTTGAATCTTCCCACGCATTGGCAGGCTTGAAAAAAAGAACATTCAAAGAAAATGAAGTAATCGTAATTAATGTAAGTGGTAGAGGTGATAAGGATATGGAAACCTACCTAAAACACTTGTAACCTAAAAGAGGGGATTTTTCCCCTCTTTTTTTATCTCAATATATTCTACAATCCTTTACTTTCACATTATT
>CAKAOY010000014.1 GCA_916710115.1 uncultured Bergeyella sp. | reverse complement strand
ATAGTGTGGGTACAAACTTTTTCAATTTCATCAAGTAAATGACTTGCTATAATTATAGTAGTTCCTTTCTTAGATATATCACTAATAATCTCTCTTATTTGAATAATCCCTTCTGGGTCAAGTCCATTAGTTGGCTCATCTAATACTAATACTTCTGGGGTATTCAACAATGCTGATGCAATTGCAAGCCTTTGTTTCATTCCCAAAGAATAAGTTTTATACATATCTTTTTTTCTATCTAACAGCCCAACAATACTCAATACTTCATCTATCCGAGAATAATCAACATCTTTTATTTCCGCCACTATTTTAAGGTTTCTTTCTGCTGATAGATAAGGATAAAAATTAGGCTGCCCAATGATAGCACCTATTTTCTTAAATGTCTCTTTCGATGTACCTTTATTCTCAAACCAATACCATTCTCCAGAAGTTGGATTAATTATTGTAAGTAACATTCCAAAAATAGTAGATTTACCAGACCCATTTGGTCCAAGTACCCCATATACATTTCCTTTTTCTACATCAAAAGAAACATTGTTTACAACTTTTCTTTGATTATAATTTTTTGTGAGATTTCTTACCGATAGTATTACGCTCATATCTTATTAATATTACCCCTACAAATATATTAATTTAATCTAAATTTATTGTCTACTTCTAAAAAAATGCTCTATCTTAGTTGATAGAGCATTCATTGTTAGTTTTATTACAATTTATTTTGATTTCAAAGATTCTGTATAGTTGATTTTGCCTTTCTCTGCAAATTCTGTTACTTTACCATTCTCATCAATGATTACATTAAAGTTATCATTCTTAGAATCAAATAAAATTGTTGTTTGGAACTCTGGACAAGCGTCTTTCTTGCAACCAGTTACTTTGTAGATTCCATCCTCTGATACCACTGGAGTCTCTACATTGAAGTTTTTCACCAATTCTTCATACTTATCACCTGCGATTTTTTTCAATCTGTCGGTAACAGTAGCATCTTCAAATAATTTGAAGTCTCTTGGATTCTTACCTTCGTTTTCTGTAATTACATTTTTTCCAGCAGTAGCCTCAGTAGATTCTGCTGGCGTTCCTGTTTGCTCTTGTGCAGTAGCCTCAGTAGTTGTAGACTCTGTTTTTTCTTCTACTTTTTTTTCACCACAAGAAACTGCCAATAGGGAAACCATTCCCATCAATAATAGTGCTTTTTTCATTTCAATAAAAAATTTATTTTTCCCACATAACGGCGAAATATTTTTTTTATTGCACCAAATTATATTTTTTTTGAAAAAATATTTTATATTTTTTATAAAATACTGATTATCAGTTAATTTATTTTCAAATACACATAATAAAATTTATAAAAAATAAGCATCCGATACTTCGAATGCTTATTTTAGGGTGACTGATCGGGATCGAACCGACGACCTTCAGGACCACAATCTGACGCTCTAACCAACTGAGCTACAATCACCATCTATATTTAACGATGCAAAGATATGATTTTTTTTTTGAATTACCAAACAATTCCGTCAAAATTTTTCAAAACAATCGTTTTTTCTGTTGTAAATCCCTCAGCATAAGGTACTCCCGAAAGTCGCCCTAAATCTTGAACTCTATAAACAAGGCTGTCCAAAAACTCTTTAGTAGCTATTGGAGTAACGGGTTCTGTAGAGTCAGGATTGTAAAATTGAGTTTTATAAGCCAAGCAAGATTTTATTTTAACATCCAAAAAACCTGTAATATCCACTACGAAATCTGGTTCAATATTCTTCCATTGGATATAGTGAAACACTTGTTTCGGTCGCCAAGCTTCTTGTTGATTATCATTCTCATCATAAGTTTTTATTTTTGGTAACCCTGACAAAAAACACGCATCGGAAACTAACTTAGAACCTTTTGCATGGTCTGGGTGACGGTCGTCAATGGCATTCGCAAATACTATCTCAGGGCGGTATTTTCTTAGCATTTCCACGATTCTCATTTGGTATTCTTCAGAATTCACCAAAAATCCGTCCTTCATTTTAAGATTTTCTCTCACGGAAATTCCCAAAATTTCCATCGCTGATTGCGCCTCTTGTCTACGCGTCTCAGCCGTCCCGCGAGTTCCTAATTCCCCTTGTGTAAGGTCTATAATCCCTACTTTATTTCCCTCTGAAACGAGTTTTGCTAATGTTCCTCCGCAGCCCAATTCTACATCATCTGGATGAGCTCCAAAAGCTAAATATTCTAATTTCATCTTGTTTAATTTTTATTATTTTCTTATTCTACTCTCATTCTCACCTCTCGTTTATACATATTGTAGGGTTGCAATCCTTGTTTAGAAACCACAATTTGTCCTTTTTGCGTACAAGAATAACGAATGAACCCCTTTGCTAAGCCGAACCCCTTCTCCCGCGTAAGGAAATAAACGATTCTTGCAAATGGATATTTTAGATTACGGATATTGTATAACTCAGGAGTGTAAGCTTGCCCATCGTCTGCTACCACAGGAAGTATTTTTATCTTTTCCCTCAAAGCAATAGATTTTGGGTCGTAGGCTCTTCCTATAGTATTAAGTCCTATCACGCCGATATGGTTCGGGGATTTATCCAATTTTTCAATAATATTTTCATCACCTTTAATGATAGAATATTTCAAATCCTTAGAGTTTAATCTTAATTTTTGGGCAACAAAATTAATATTGCTGGTATGGTATCCCTCAAAAATAAGTAATTTCTCATCTGAATGAAGCAATTGATTAATCTCATCAACGGAAATCTGCTCTCTCGGAGAATTTTTAGGAACTACAAAAAGAACGGCATCACCTGCAAAATTATCAGAATGATAGTCCAAATCCACCATTTTTTCATATAATTTCTTTTCGTCAGTAGTCAATTCACGAGACATTACAGCGACATCCGCTCTTCCCTCCAATAAATCGACGAAAGCTGAGTCCTCTCTTTTGAAATCCAAATTAAATTTTGCCTCAGGGTAATTTGAGACATATCTTTCGGTAAGTTCCTCCAATACATTATGAAAAGATTGGTCGGCAACTATCTTAATACTTCCTTGACGATAATAGACCTTTTCGTCTTTCTTTTTACAAGAAAACAAAATAAACACTGCCAATAGCCAATATAGTTTATTCATCTTTTTTTCTTATTTTCAAAAAAAATCTTACCAAACGAAACACACCATATACCACCAAAAGACCACCGAGAGCATACGCTGTGGCATCTTCTAACTGATTTGGGGGAAAAAATTTGTAAATCATCACATACACCCCTAAAAGGACATAAGCAAGTCCTGCTACTAATGATAACCAATTAAACATAATACAAATGTATAAAATTAATCCTTATAAAAACAAAATAGAAGCCTAAAAAGACTTCTATTTTTTATGATTAAGATTCTTCAATCAACATTTTTACTGGAACACGGAAGTAAGAACGAACGGACTGTCCATCTTTCTGAGCTGGTTTCCATTTTTTCTTAATAGACCTTACTGTTCTCTCGGCTTCTTTATTGAAGGTTGCATTAGCACCTTTTGCCGTTACTTGCGATATGGAACCATCTTTCTCAACGACGAATTGTACTTCTGCACTATAAACTCCTGCTTCGCCACTCATCACTTCTGTATCAAATCTATCAGAGATTGCTTGGCGGAAGGCTTTTTCTCCTCCTGGGAAATCTGCAGGCACATCCACTGTATGTTGGATAGCATTTCCATAATCTTTTTTCTCTTCTTTACCAGTTCCACCAGGCTGTCCCGTCGTTGCAGGAGCTTGTGGTTTTGGTTCTACATAACCTGTTTTCTTCTCACCTTCTTGGTTTTGAGTACCTATTTGAGTGTCTTTCATGTCAGACATTTTAGGTGGAGTAGTTTCTACTTTTGGTTCTTTTGTAGGCTCTGGCACGAGGTTTTGTATAGTCTCCACTTGTGGTGCCTCCTCTTTTGGTGGTGGCGGTGGTGGTGGAGTATCTTCTTTTGGTTGTTCTAATATTTCCTCCTCTTCTGGTAGTTCCTGTATATCTACCAATTTTGCATTAACATCCGTTTGTTTTTTTGCATTCATTTTTTCAATTTGAGTAAGAATGAATGGTATAGATGCTAATGAGCAGAAAAGAATTGTCCCTATGAAAAAAGACCTTGTAAGAATTCTTTTGTAAGAGATTCTCAGGTTGTATGCTCCGTATTCTTTATTTCTATGCTCAAATACAGTTTCATCAAGAGATGCTATGTATTTTGCTTTTTCATTTACCATTTTTTATATGAATTAATGATTTTCACTATTTTAATAGTAAAGAATTACTGCCCTATTTTCTTTTTATAAATAGCAATCTCCCAATCTTTTGGTTCCGTTACCCCATATGGTGTTTCGGCATTAGATTGTTTTAGGAGTTCCATTTCATCAAGAATATCTACAAAATTCTTATACACTGCGTCTTCAGTAGGCTTAATGATTACGGTAAATTTACTTACATCTTTTGCCCCTTTTCTTGCTTTCTCGATTACTTTCGTAATCCCATTTTTATCATAAGTAGTTTCTTGTAGGGTTTGTTCGTTAAGCCCTGCCTTATCTTGCTGATGATAAAAAACTCTATTATCTTTACCAAGCACCAATGATATAGAGTTAGACAAGTCTATCTGCAAATCTTTTGGTTTAGGTTGGTCTTTTTTGGGTTTAGCTGGAAGTCCTAAATCCATTACATTAGGCTTACTAAAAGTTGTAGTAAACATAAAGAAGGTAATTAATAGAAATCCCAAATCTACCATTGGAGTCATATCCACTCGGGTGGATTGTTTTTTGGAACGGACTTTACCGCCTTTTCCACTATCCTCTTTTACTTGTACTTCTGCCATTTCTATTAAATATTATTTAGGTCCTGCTTCTTGATTGGTTATCAACCAAAACTGATAAAACTCAATATCTCTTAATCCCTCAAAAAGGTTTTTTACATTAGGGAAGGTTGTCGTATTATCACCTTTGATTGCCAATTTATATTGGTCATTGATTCTCAAACTACTTTGCACCCAATCTATAAGTTGTTTATTGGTGCTATCCAACGGAACACCCGGTTGTTTGAGGTTTTTTCGCTCATCTTCTGACAATGCTAAGTAGGATTTCAGTTGGCTAATTGGCACACCAATGAATGCTACTTTTGAGAATGCATTTTTATCAGCATCAGAGAATTTCACTCCATATTTTTCTCCCATAGCATCAAGGAGCTCAGCTCTCTCTCTTGCATTTTCTACGGGTTGGAAGAAGAATCTACCATCTTTTGTTACATTCACAGTCATAAGACTTGAATCAGGCAATAAAGTCTCTGATATAGAAGATGGCGGTGTAATCTGCTCCACATCAGGTTTTCTAAACTGAGTGGTCAAGATAAAGAAACTTAGTAGTAGGAACGCCACATCGCACATAGCGGTCATATCCGTAACTACTCCGTGTCTTTTTGGTTTAACTCTCGCCATTTTTTTTATTTAATTAGTTAAATTTATTTTTTTAATTGTTTGATTTTTTAAACTACCTTGCTATTCATTTCAAAAATAGCAAAGTAGTATTATTCTTAGTTTATGAAAATATTTCAAACAATTCTATTCAATCAAAAATCCTCTAACAGACAAAAATATTAGTTAAATTCTGCAAAAGATTGCTGGATAGACATACCGATTTCATCGATTTTATAAGTAAGTCCATCAATCTTAGATGTAAAGAAGTTATATAGGATAATTGCTATCGCAGAAGTACCAATACCAAGAGCCGTGTTAATCAAGGCTTCGGAGATACCTACTGAAAGTGCTGCTGAGTCTGGCGTACCACCACCATTACCCAACGCTTGGAATGCAGAAATCATACCCATTACGGTACCCAACAATGCTACGAGTGTTGCAACAGTACCCAAAGTAGAAAGAATCATCATATTCTTCTCAAGCATTGGCATTTCAAGAGTTGTAGCCTCTTCAAGTGATTTTGTAAGAGCTGCCATTTTTTGCTCCTTATTAAGGGTAGTATCTTTTGATAAAGCTTTGTAAGATACCAAACCTTCTTTTACTACATTACCTACTGAACCTTTCTGAGTATCGCAAGCCTCAATTGCTTCATCAATTTTATTTTTGTTCAATAACTCTCTTACATTTTGTACGAAACTCTCCAAGTTTCCTGTACCAGCCGCTTTTCCTAACACGAAGAATCTCTCAAAAGAGAACACTACTACGGTAAGCATAAAAGTAATCAAGACATGCACGATAGGCCCACCCATATAGATGATACCCATTGTATTTTCTGGGTGCAAATCCTTAGATTTCACATCTGAAAATAATACAGATACTACTCCTTTAATACCCTCAATAGCTTTAAAGTTATTTGGATTACCCAAAATGAATACATAAATACTCGCACCAATAGCATAAAGTATTGGTAAGATAAATATAGGATTAATACCCCCTTTCTTTCTAGCAACTACTTGCTCTTCTACTGTTGAAACATTCATTTCCATTTTTAAAACTAAATTATAAATTATTATTAAATTTCTTTTAAATTTCAAATCGTAAAATAAAGCCAAAAAAAATTATAATGCAAATTTTTTTTAAAAAAATTAGATTAAACTATATAAAAACACATAAAATTATAATATATTTATCTCAACAAATCTCAATATATTTAACATATTTTCAATAAATATCATTTTTTTAATAGCTATTTATTTTTTTTAACTATTTTTTTTAATTTATTTATTGTGTATTTTTTTTAATTTTTAGACAACAATATTAATGATTTTTTTTGGCACAACGATGATTTTTTTCGGATTATTTCCATTTAATTGTGCTAAAACTTTATCGTTTTTCAAGACAAATTCCTCTATATCTTCTTTAGAAAGCTCTGCTGAAAGCGATAATTTGAATCTCACCTTCCCATTAAATGAAACTGGATATTCTATCTCGTCCTCTACCAAATATTTCTCATCAAAAATTGGGAGTGGTACATACTCTACACTCTCCGAATTTCCCAATATTTGCCAAAGTTCCTCACAAATATGTGGTGCATACGGCGAAATAACCACTGCCAACGGTTCCAGAATGGCTCTTTTATTACATTTAAGTTTTTGTAAATCATTCACCGCAATCATAAACTGAGACACTGAAGTATTAAACGAAAAATGCTCAATATCATACACCACTTTTTTAATCAAAGTATGCAGAATTTTGTATTCCTCTTTCGTAGGTTCTTCATCTGAAATATTGACTTTATCTCCTTCAAAATAAAGATTATATAACTTCTTCAAGAAACCATAAACTCCACTAAGCCCTTGAGTATTCCAAGGTTTAGACTGCTCTAACGGACCCAAAAACATCTCATAAAGACGGAGACAATCCGCCCCATATTCCTCACAAATATCATCTGGATTAACTACATTATATTTGGATTTAGACATTTTTTCAACCTCTCTCTCGGTGATGTATTTTTCATCTTCTAAGATAAATTCTGCATCTCTGAACTCTGGTCGCCAAGCACGAAATTTCTCCGTATCCAACTCATCGGAGGCTCCTTTTAGTAGAGAAATATCAATATGTATTTTCTGAGTTTCGTGATTTTTCGCTAAATTTTTTGAAACAAACTGATTAGTCCCATCAATCCTAAACACAAAAGCCGACATACCCAAAATCATTCCTTGATTTATCATCTTTTGGAAAGGCTCTTCGTGGCTAATATAGTTTCTATCTTTCAAGAACATTGTCCAAAAACGAGAATACAATAAATGCCCGGTAGCGTGTTCCGAACCACCAATATACAAATCTACCTGCCCCCAATAATCTGAAATCTCTCTATTGCAGAAATCTAAATTATTATCAGGATTCATATAGCGTAGGAAATACCACGAACTACCTGCCCAGCCTGGCATTGTAGAAAGTTCAAGAGGAAAAACACTATGATTATCAATCAAATCTGTTGAAACAACTTTTTTATTCTTTTCATCCCAAGCAAAAGTTTTTGCATTTCCAAGTGGTGGGTCTCCATCTTCTGTTGGTAAATATTTTTCTACCTCTGGTAACTCCAAAGGAAGACAATCCACAGGCAAAGTATATGGAATATCTCCTTTATAATAAATAGGTACTGGCTCTCCCCAATAACGCTGACGAGAGAAAATAGCATCCCTCTGACGATAAGTAGTCGTTCCCAACCCAATACCTCGGCTCTCCAATTCAGAAATAATTTTACTCGTAGCTGATTGATATTCAAGTCCATTCAAGAAATCTGAATTTTGCAACTCAAAATTTTCTTTTTCGGTAAAGGCTTTTTCTGAAATATCTTGATTAAAAATATTTTTAAACTCAATATCAAAGTGCTTTGCAAAAGCATAATCTCGATCGTCTCCTGCAGGCACAGCCATTACGGCACCTGTTCCATAACCTGCCAAGACATAATCTCCTATCCAAATAGGTATAAGTTCTTGTGTAAATGGATGCACGGCGTAAGCTCCTGTGAATACTCCAGAAATTGTCTTCACATCTGCCATTCTTTCCCTTTCGGAACGCTTGGTTGTAGTTTCTATATAGGCTTCTACCTCAGCCCTTTGTTCCTCCGAAGTGATTTTCAAAACCAATTCATGTTCAGGAGCAAGAGTAAGGAACGATACACCAAAAATTGTATCAGGACGAGTAGTGAAGACTTCTATTTCAGCATCTATGTCTTTAATTTGGAATTTCACCGAAGCCCCAGAGGATTTTCCAATCCAGTTTTTTTGGCTTTCTTTAATGCTCTCTGCCCAATCTAATGTATCCAGCCCCTTTAAAAGTCTTTCAGAATAGGCGGTGATTCTCATAGACCACTGCATCATTTTCTTTTGGAAAACGGGATAGCCCCCTCTTTCGGATTTCCCATCTTTAACTTCGTCATTAGCCAAAACGGTTCCTAAGGCAGGACACCAATTTACGGTAGTTTCGGCACGAAAAGCTAAACGATAGTTCAATAATACTTCTTGTTTTTTCTCCTCAGAAAAAGCGTTCCATTGTTCTGCTGAAAACTCCACATCCTGTGTTTGGCATGCTGAAAGCTTTTTCGTTCCATTTACCTCAAAATGAGAAACAAGCGTAGTGATAGGCTCGGCTCTATCAGTCGTTTTATTATACCAAGAATGAAATAACTCTACAAAAATCCATTGTGTCCATCTATAATATGAAGAATCTGAGGTACGAATCTCTCGGCTCCAATCAAAAGAAAAACCAATCTTTCTTAGTTGTTCCTCATATCGATTGATATTCACTTCGGTAGTAAGTGCTGGATGCTGTCCTGTCTGTATTGCATATTGCTCAGCAGGAAGCCCAAAAGAATCGTAACCTATTGGGTGTAATACATTATACCCTTGGTGTCTCTTGTATCGGGAATAGATATCCGACGCGATATACCCCAGCGGATGTCCCACATGTAGCCCAGCACCAGACGGATACGGAAACATATCCAAAACATAAAACTTAGGCTTTCCACCATTTTCAGTTATGTTTTCTGCTCTGAAAGTATTTTTTTCCTTCCAAAACGATTGCCATTTTCGGTCTATTTCTTGATGGTTGTAAAACATTATCTTATTTCTTTAAGTGGCAAATTTAAGAATTTGTTAGTAAAGTTAGAAATAATATATCTTTGCAAAAAAAGAAAATGCCCGAAGTATCCATCATAACTCCCTGCTATAATTCTTCAAAATATTTGGCCGAAACTATACAATCTGTTATTAATCAAAATTTTACAGATTGGGAATGGATTATTACTGATGATGGTTCGCAGGACAACTCAGTAGAAATTATTCAACAGCACAGCGACCCACGAATTATCCTCATCACCTCGAAAAAAAACAGCGGAGCGGGATATGCCAGAAATATGGCACTACAAAAGGCTTCGGGCAGATACATCACTTTCCTTGATGCCGACGATATTTGGGAGAAAAATTTCCTCAGTGAGATGGTCGGATTTATGAAAACTGAAAAGGCAGAACTTGCCTACTCCAACTACTCTCGTTGTGATGAAAATCTCAACCCTACGATTGCTGATTTTCGAGCGGATAAAATTGTAACATTCGCGAACCTACTGAAAACCTGCAGACTATCACTCCTTAGTTCAATGTATGATTCTCAACGAGTTGGAAAAGAATATTTTCCTGAAGGAAGTAAACGAGAAGACCACATAATGTGGCTCAATCTACTGAAAAAAATTCCAGAAGGAAAACCACTACCGAAGACAATGGCAAAATACCGTATGCTCCCCAACTCCGTATCTCGAAACAAAAGTGGCATCATTTGGGAACAATATTTAGTATATAAAAAATTTATGAATTTCTCAACAATAAAATCCATCTACTACACCCTTCATTGGGCATTTAATGGATTTATGAAATATTCTAAACTCTTCAATTGATTACATTACTTTTAATTCTAAATCAATACTTTTTCCGAAGAATTTTTTAGAAATCTTTTCAAAATTTTTCGTCAAATCTGATAAATAAAAATGATATTTCGGATTAGAGTTATTCTTATTAGCGAGATTTTTCTCCTCTAAAATATCTTTTAATCTATTCACCACTATATTTGGAGAATCTATCACCCTTACACGACTACCATAGTATTGCTTGATTTCGTCTATCAACAATGGATAGTGTGTGCAACCCAAAATAAGTGTCTCTATATCCCTTAACTTATTATTACTTAAATAATTATAAATAATAGCATGAGTAATCGGATGATTTTTGAAACCCTCCTCTATTGCAGGGACAAGTAGTGGTGTAGCTAATTCGCTAACTTTTATAGATTTATTATGCTTGCGAATGGTCTTTTTATACAAACCAGAATTTACAGTCGCCTTCGTAGCTATTACCCCAACATTGGTATGTGGTTCTGAGGTTATTTTTTCGGCAACAGGATTTATCACATCTATCACCGGAACACGCCCGTCCACCAATTCCAATACATCTTGTAGAGCATTAGCAGTAGCGGTATTACAAGCGATGAGGATTGCTTTACAATTATTTTCCAATAGAAATTTCGTAATTTTTGTAGAATATTCTATGATTGCTTCTTTGGACTTTTCACCATACGGAAGGTGCTTAGTATCACCGAAGTAGATGATATTCTCATTCGGTAATGAGTTCTTAATTTCTTTTGCAAAAGTCAGTCCTCCAACTCCCGAATCAAAAATCCCTATCGGTTGCTGAGCGTTAAGATGAGAAAAATTAACTTTTTTATCCAAAACATTAAAATTGTATTACAAAGTTAAAAAAAATCATATTATAAACAAATCCGAAGCTATACCATCGGCGAAAAACCAATGTTTTTCAGGAATTTTCAAATGATTATTCTCTATTGTTAATATTCCTTCTGAAATTTTAGATTGAATATCTTTATGGAATTTTTCCTGAATTTCATCAGAAAAATCTTTTATTTTCTCCAAATCTGCCCCCCAACTCGTACGAAGCCCAATCATCAATAACTCATTATATCTATCTTTTTCAGATAAAATCTCTTTTTCTGTAGGGAGTTTATTCTCATTTAGACTTTTGATATACAATGGATTATTCGCAATATTCCAACTTCTTAAATCTTTTCCATCATAGGAATGAGCTGAGGGACCAATACCGAGATATGGCTGATATTTCCAATAAGATGAATTGTGTTTTGAATAAAAATCAGGTTTCCCAAAATTAGAAATTTCATAATGCTCAAATCCGTTATTTTTTAGGAAATCCACCATATAGTAAAACTCTTGATTCTGCTCGGCCTCCTTCGGAGCAGAAATTTTACCTCTTTCTATCCAATTATCAAGTGCTGTCTTGGGCTCAATCGTAAGAGCGTACGAGGAAATATGACTAACCTCCAAATCTACCGCCTTTTGTAGATTTTGCTTCCATATTTCAATATGAGAAGTCGGCGAACCATAAATCAAATCTATACTAATATTCTCTATACCAGTATCTTGACTTCTCTTAATACAATCTTCAGCTTGGGAGTTAGTATGTGCCCGATTCATCATTTTCAAATCATCTTCAAAAAAACTCTGCACCCCAATAGATAGCCGATTAATACCTATCTCTCGTAAGCCCTTCAAATAATTTTGAGACAAATCATCAGGGTTAGCCTCTAAGGTAATTTCTATATCATTCTTAAAACTGAAATACTTTAAAACGCTATCCATCAACTTTTTAACCTCATCAATTGACAAAATGGAAGGTGTCCCTCCTCCAAAATATAGCGTTGCTAATAGGTTATTATGTAATTCATCTTTCCGAAAATAAATCTCCTTTTGAAGGGCTAAAATCATCTCTTTCTTTAACTTCAAAGAAGTGGAAAAATGGAAATTGCAATAGCTACATTTTTGTTTACAAAATGGAATATGTATGTATAGCATTTTAATATGTAATTACCTTATTCTAAATCCTCTTGGATTAATAAAATTATCCAAACTATATCCTAAACTCAGCATAAAACTATTTCCTCCATATGGTGCTATTTTTCCCATTGAAATATGGTAACTCGCCCCAAAGTGCCAACTATTAACCTTCACTTGTATAAGTGGCGAAATACTTAGTTGATTGGCTATACTTTTATCCTTTGCCGAGCGAAAACTCACCCCGCCGATAAGGCTATTATCATCATCATAAATTTTCGCTAAAATATTGATATCCATCAACCTTGCCGAATTTGTATTAAGATTTAATAATAAAGATGGCTCTACTGAAAATCCTTCGGTAATTTCGTAATCGTAACCTGCATTCATCACATATTTCGTTGGTGAAGGCTCTATACCATTGATTATTAATCTCTCATCAGAAAGAGGAATATCCAAAATAGACACACCTCCGAAAAAGCCCTCATAAGTTGCCTGCAAGCCTAAATTAGTATAGGTGTTGAAGATAGAATTCGCCCCTGTTGAGAGCAATGGGTCGTCAGAATCCTTAGCATTAATCCTTGAATGGTCTATGCTGGCATTATAGAAATTAACATTTGCTCCAAAAGAAAATTGGTTTCGTCTCCCGTCATCGGTTATAGGCACAAAATACGATGCCCCCACGGAGATTCCATTAGAGGAAATAGCCCCATTTTGGTCACGAAAAAGGGAAATTCCCGTTCCCACTCTATCCACAATATTGGCGTGAATACCAATTGATTGGACATTAGGAGAGGTATCAAACTTTGAAAATTGGCGATGATAATTAGCATCAAACTCTACGCTATCCGTTGCTCCGTAATAGGCAGGATTTATCCAAAACTTGCCTCTCAAAAGATACTGCTGATAGATAGGTAGCGTCTCTTGTGCCGAAAGAATAATACTTTGGGCAAAAATAATTAATTGTATGAATCTTCTCACACGGCAAAGGTAATGTTAAAAATCAATATACTCCATCCTTTATAGCATATTTTTAAAATTATTATCCTATTTTTGCAAAAATTTAATAATGATACACCAGCAACCACAAAAAACAGGAATAGACTTCGTAATAAAAAGAGCATTTTTTTATTGGAAAACCACGATTTTTTATCAGATTGTCTTATCAATAATGTATTTCGGTATCTTAATAAGTGTAGCCCAATTCGCTGCCGAAAAATTAGGATTACTTGATGAATACCTAAAAATCATAAAAAATAGCCAAGGGAATTTCCATAGATTAGAATCGGGTATAAAACACCTAGTAAATAATCCTAATCTGCCAACATTCTCATTAATCTTAATGCTAACACAAGCCTTTGTATTTCCTTTACAAGTTGGTATATTTAAGATTTACAGAAAGATAGACATCAATGAAAGTTATAATTTCAATGATATTCTATCGGGATACGAGGGGCGAAATTTCTTCGTATTCGTTACTTATTTTATATTTTTTGAAGGAGTTTCATCTATCCTAAAACCATTGGTATTCCTATCTCCTATTTGGATTATTATCACGATTTTTGTAGTTCCGCTAATGTTTTTTATGAATACATCTTTGTTGAAGAGTATCTCGTATAACCTCTCCGCCTTGAAGGTTCATTTCTTTCCAATAATCATTTGTTTGTTGGTTGCCACACTATTCAAATACCTTGGTTTTTTATTTTTTGGTATTGGTGGTTTGCTTACCTTCCCCTTCACTACAGCGATGATATATGCTCTTTATAGTGTTGTATTTTCGGAGAAGAGACCATAACTAAATCTCATCTTTAAGTGCTAAAATTTCATCTCTGAGCCTTGCAGCGGTGATAAAGTCAAGATTTTTGGCAGAATATTCCATTGCCTTTTGTTTTTCAGTGATGATTTTCTCTATTTCCTCTGGAGAATACTTTGTTTTCGTTTTATTTTCAGCAATTTGCTTAGTAATTTCCTTTTGAGTATAGGTATCACTTGGAAAATCTTTTGCACGACCGACCAAAGTTTCAGAGATTTTTTTATTGAGTTGTTTTGGTACGATTCCGTGTTCTTTGTTGTATTTCGCTTGTATCTCCCTACGATAATTTGTTTCAGCTATAGAATTTTTCATAGAATCGGTCATTTTATCAGCATACATTATGGCCTTTCCATTGACATTTCTGGCTGCCCTACCGATTGTTTGAATCATTGACCTACGAGAACGAAGGAAGCCTTCTTTATCAGCATCTAAGATTGCTACTAACGAAACTTCGGGTAGGTCTAATCCCTCTCGGAGGAGATTGACACCGACTAATACATCAAATAAACCCATTCGTAAGTCTTGCATAATTTGGATTCGCTCCAAAGTTTCTACATCAGAGTGAATATATCTTGTACGAATACCTACTTTGGTAAAATATTTGGTGAGTTCCTCTGCCATTTTCTTCGTCAGGGTCGTTACGAGGACTCTCTCATCTACTTCGGCTCGTTTTTGTATTTCCTCTATGAGGTCGTCTATTTGATTAAGCGTTGGCCGAACCTCTATGATGGGGTCTAATAATCCCGTAGGACGAACAATCTGTTCTATATATTCTCCTTCGGTTTTTTGTAGTTCGTAGTCCGCAGGCGTTGCTGATACATAGACAACTTGATTTTGCATATTTTCCCATTCATCAAATTTTAGTGGGCGATTGTCCAGTGCAGCAGGCAGGCGGAATCCGTATTCTACCAAAGCCTCTTTACGAGAGCGATCTCCTCCATACATGGCGTGGATTTGTGGGATAGTTACATGACTTTCGTCTATCACCATTAGGTAATCTTCTGGGAAATAATCCAAAAGGCAGAATGGACGAGAGTTGGGCTCTCTACCATCAAGATAACGAGAATAGTTCTCAATCCCAGAGCAATAGCCTAATTCTTTTATCATCTCCAAATCCATTTCTGTGCGCTCCTTTAATCGCTTGGCTTCCAAAGGTTTTTCTACACTTGCAAAAAAATCTATTTGCTTGGTAAGGTCGTCTTGTATAAGCCGAACTGCGTTATTTAATGTTTCCTTAGATGAAACGAATAGATTAGCAGGATAAATCCTTATTTGGTCAAAATCGGAAGTTACATTTCCCGAAATAGGGTCAAAAGTTTGTATTTTTTCAATCTCATCACCAAAAAATTGTATCCTCATAGCATTATCAGCATAGGCAGGAAATATATCTACCACATCACCTTTTACACGGAAGCTTCCTCGCTGAAAATCGGCTATAGACCTACTATAGAGAGCTTCTACTAATTTTTGCAAGAGGTGTGTACGAGTAATTTTGTCTCCCAAAGCAATTTCTATCAAAGATTTGTGGAACTCCGTAGGGTTCCCGATACCATAGATACACGATACCGACGCAACTATAAGAACATCTCTTCGGCCAGAGAGCAAACTTGCAGTAGCCGAGAGTCTCAATTTCTCTACCTCCTCATTAATACTCAAATCTTTCTCAATATAAGTCCCTGTGGAAGCTATATAGGCTTCGGGCTGATAATAATCATAATACGAGACAAAATACTCTACAGCATTATTAGGAAAAAACTCTTTAAACTCCATAAAAAGCTGAGCCGCCAAAGTTTTATTATGAGCCAAAATAATCGTTGGTCTCTGGATATTTTGTACCAAATTAGCAATAGTAAAGGTCTTCCCCGAGCCCGTTACCCCAAGCAGAGTCTGATATTTTTCACCACGGAGTATCCCTTCCGTTAATTTCTCAATAGCCTTCGGCTGGTCGCCCATAGGTTTATAGTCGGATTGTAGATTAAATTTCATAGGAACAAATATAAGAAATTCACAAAAATTATTTATTCAAAAAAAATACTTACCTTTGTAAAAAATTACTTACAACCATCTATTGTTAAATATAAATGAGAGTGGATAAAATAAGATTTAGGAGCATTTTAATCCTTATTATTTTCCTAAATTTTAATTTTTCGCCGATTATTTCCAAGATATTTGATTGTGAAATACAACAATCAAATATAAAATTATCTAAAGATGATTCTTTCTCTCTTGATAAAGAATTTACTATAAAACTCTTTATAAAATCTCTTCATCGTACTGATTTTTCAGAGATTTTGACATTATTTTTTTCTAATACTTCATATGGTAATTATCAAGAAAATTTATGGATTTCACCATTTTTGAAGATTATTTCTCCTCCTCCGGACACCAGTTTATAATATTCTTAGTTCTTTTGCCATTATCGGCATTTAATAATAGCATAAAAAAGGAATGTTAGAATCAACAATCCATAAAATCTTTATATAAAAAAATGAATAATAAAAATATATTAAAAGGAATACAGGAGAATTTCCCATCTGGGTTGGTCGTGTTTTTGGTAGCACTTCCGCTATGTTTAGCTATTGCTATTGCCTCTGGGGCACCACCTCTTTCAGGAGTTATTTCAGGTATCATCGGTGGAATAGTTATCGGAGGTATCTCCAACTCTAATATATCGGTATCTGGACCTGCAGCGGGACTTACTGCTATAGTTTTAGCATCTATCACGGATTTGGGAAGTTTTGAGTTATTCCTATGTGCGGGGATTATCGGTGGACTTATTCAATTGATTATCGGATTTTTACGAGCAGGAAGTATCTCCAA